>JBFYOR010000188.1:0-3610 GCA_041303695.1 Mycobacterium sp.
GTGCGGCAGCGGGTCTGGAGCTTCGAGTCCCGCGTCCCCGGTTGTGCACGGACAATGGTGCGATGATCGCCTCCTTCGCCGCCCACCTGGTGGCTGCCGGGGTGGCGCCGTCGGCGCTGGATGTGGCCAGCGACCCCGGCCTGCCGGTCCTCACCGGGCAGGTGTCATGACCGACGACCGGGCCGCGGTGCTCGAACTGCTCTACCGCTACGCCGAACTGATCGACGCCGGCGACTTCGACGGCCTCGGTGACCTGCTGGCCCGCGCGGCGTTCGGCGGCCCGCGGACGGCCACCGTGTCCGGGGCGCAGAACATCGCCGGACTCTTCGCGATGACGACCCGCCGGTTCGACACCGGCACCCCGAAGACCCGGCATCTGGTGCTCAACCCGATCGTGGAGATCGACGGCGACAGCGCCAGTGCCAGGTCGACCTTCTGCGTGGTGCAGGCCACCGACCGGGTGGCACTGCAGCCGATCGTCGTCGGGCGCTACTACGACCGTTTCGGCCGCGACGATCAGGGGTGGCACTTCACCGAGCGCATCGCCGATGTCGAGATGGTCGGGGATACCGCCGATCACCTGCTGATTGACGCCCGCCGGTTCGACCGGTGACGGCGGATTGTTTCGGCCCTGGGCGAATCGCACCGACCCCCCCTTGAGTGCTAGCACTCTCATGTATAGAGTGCTAGGTGGCAGGCGGACCACCCCTGTGTCGGCACCCGCGACGACGGCGCGAGGGAACGGCCGCATGCCGAACACCTGGTTAATCGAAAAGTGGAGGACCACGTGGCGAGCGTGAACATCAGGCCCCTCGAGGACAAGATCCTCGTTCAGGCCAACGAGGCCGAGACGACCACCGCGTCTGGTCTCGTCATCCCTGACACCGCCAAGGAGAAGCCGCAGGAAGGCACAGTTGTCGCCGTCGGCCCCGGTCGGTGGGACGAGGATGGCGAGAAGCGGATTCCGTTGGACGTCGCTGAAGGCGACACCGTGATCTACAGCAAGTACGGCGGCACCGAGATCAAGTACAACGGCGAGGAGTACTTGATCCTGTCTGCCCGCGACGTGCTGGCGGTCGTCAACAAGTAGCAGTGGTGAACCGCCCCGGAAATCCCCGTGCCTAGAGTGCGGGCGATTTCCGGGGCGGAACACTTTCCAGGACAGGCCAAGACAGGAATGAACGCAGTATGAGCAAGCAGATCGAATACAACGAGACCGCCCGCCGCGCCATGGAGGCCGGCGTCAACAAACTCGCCAACGCGGTGCGCGTCACCCTCGGCCCGCGCGGCCGGCATGTGGTGCTGGCCAAGGCCTTCGGCGGCCCGACCGTCACCAACGACGGCGTGACCATCGCCCGGGAGATCGACCTGGAGGATCCGTTCGAGAACCTCGGCGCCCAGCTGGTCAAGTCGGTGGCCACCAAGACCAACGACGTGGCCGGCGACGGCACCACCACCGCCACCGTCCTGGCCCAGGCGATCATCCACAGCGGCTTGCGTAACGTCGCCGCCGGCGCCAACCCGATCGCCATGGGAGTGGGAATCGCCAAGGCCGCCGACGCCGTCTCCGAGGCGCTGCTGGCCGCGGCCATCCCGGTGTCCGGCAAGACCGCCATCGCCCAGATCGCCACGGTGTCCTCGCGCGATGAGGAGGTCGGCGAGATGGTCGGCGAGGCGATGACCCGGGTCGGCGGCGACGGTGTGGTCAGCGTCGAGGAGTCCTCGACGATGAACACCGAACTGGAGGTCACCGAGGGTATCGGCTTCGACAAGGGCTTCGTCTCGGCCTACTTCGTCACCGACTTCGACCTGCAGGAAGCCATCCTGGAGGACGCGGTGGTGCTGCTGCACCGCGACAAGATCAGCTCGCTGCCCGACCTTCTTCCGCTGCTGGAGAAGGTGGCCGAGGCCGGTAAACCGCTGCTGATCGTCGCCGAGGACGTCGAAGGTGAGGCGCTGTCGACACTGGTGGTCAACGCCATCCGCAAGACGCTCAAGGCCGTCGCCGTCAAGGCGCCGTTCTTCGGCGATCGCCGCAAGGCCTTCCTGGACGACCTGGCCATCGTCACCGGCGGACAGGTGGTCAACCCCGACGTCGGGCTGCTGCTGCGCGAGGTCGGCCTGGACGTGCTGGGATCGGCCCGCCGGGTCGTCGTCAGCAAGGACAGCACGGTCATCGTCGACGGCGGCGGCACCCACGAGGCCATCGCCAACCGGGTCAACCAGCTCAAGGGCGAGATCGAGAACTCCGATTCGGACTGGGACCGGGAGAAGCTGCAGGAGCGGCTGGCCAAACTGGCTGGCGGTGTCGCGGTGATCAAGGTCGGCGCGGCCACCGAGACCGAGCTCAAGGAGCGCAAGCACCGCGTCGAGGACGCCGTCTCGGCGGCCAAGGCCGCGGTCGAGGAAGGTGTGATCCCCGGCGGCGGCAGCGCCCTGGTGCATGCCCGGGCCGCGCTGAAGCCGCTGCGCGAGACACTCTCCGGTGACGAGGCACTCGGCGTGGACGTGTTCAGCGATGCCCTGTCGGCCCCGCTGCACTGGATCGCCGCCAACGCCGGAATGGACGGGCCCGTGGTGGTCAACAAGGTCGGCGAAATGCAGCCCGGACACGGCTTCAACGCCGCCACGCTGTCCTACGGCGACCTGGTCGCCGACGGCATCATCGACCCGGTGAAGGTGACCCGCTCGGCAGTGGTCAACGCCGCGTCGGTGGCGCGGATGCTGTTGACCACCGAGACCGCGATCGTTGAGCGGGTAATCCCCTCGGAGGATGACGGTCACGGACATCACGGCCACAGCCACTGACAGAGCTGTCGGGGGAGGGGCGCGCCGGCGACGGTGCGCCCCTTCTTTTTTGCGCCGAAATCGTCAGTGTTCCGAAAACTGTTGATTGCCAATGCATAACGATTGGGAGAGCCCCGTCACGAAAATGCGGCTTTCGGAGAAACAAGGGTAACCTCAGGGCAGAACGGAGCCCCATATGAACCCGGAGTTCGCACTACAGCTGTCCGATATCCGACTTCTCCAGACCCTGCGTCTGCTCGAATCCTCAATGCAGCATCACCCCGATCAAGAAGCGGTCCGGGATGTGCTGGACGCGATCGGCAGCACCCGCGACAACATCACCAAACTCATCGCCGGGGCCACCATCAGGCGGGAGTGCTGCGCCTGAGTCGACGGCCGCGCCAGCCCTGATCGGCCGCCATGGTGGGCAAAGATTGCCACACCGCGTCGCCTGGAAGTTAAGGTGATCGGGTGGTGAGGGTGTTTTCCGGCGACCGAGGGCGCTGGCTGGCCGTTGCGGCGTCGGTCGCGGTCTCCGTCGTCGCTCTTCTCCAGGGTCAGAACAAAGAGGCGTGTTGCGCCGAGACGCCCCCGGCCGTGACGGCGAATCAGGCCGCTCCGGTGGTCAGCACCCCGATCATCGCCGCTGCCAAGCAGGCTGAACTGCTGGTGGCCAATGCCCCGGTCGCAGCCCCGGACTTTCAGTTCCCGTTGTCCCCGGGCGTCACACCGGAGGATGGTTTGCAGGTCAACACCATCTGGGTGGCCCGTGCCATCAGCATGATGTTCTTCCGCGAGATCTCCACCATCGGCGGGTTGCGGC
>JBFYOR010000189.1:0-13180 GCA_041303695.1 Mycobacterium sp.
GACAGGTAACGGTTGTCCTCATCGCGCTCGATGACCGCAACCGCGTACCCGGCGTCCTTGAGCAGGCCGGCCACCCGGATGCCGAACGAGCCCAGACCCACCACCACGAGGTGCTGGTGCAAGTGACTGACCTGCTGGCGGCTGGCCGCCTGCGGCAACCGTCGGGACACCAGTACATCGGCGACGAACGCCACCGTCACCGAGATCATCGCGATCCCGCTGAGCATCATCACCACGCCCCACAACCGAAGCCAGACCGCCTGGCCGATGAAGTGAAAGTCGCCGTAGCCGACGGTGGTCAGCGTCTCGGTTGCGAAAGACAGCGCATCCAGCCAACTCATACTCGGCTGGAACGCGAACCGCAGGATCACCGTCGATCCGAGCAGCATCGTCGTCGCGAGCGCCAGCGCGCCGTAGAACAACGGGTTCATATCCTCGTGAAACGCCCGGACCGTGTCGAAGGCCCGGACCGGTGGGGAACGGTGCGCGAGTGCGCCGTCGGCCTGTGGACCCACCTGCAGGCCATGTTCACTGAGTTCGGCGGCGTGGCCCATCATCGTGGTCCGGTCGCCCCGATAGATCTTCTCGTCGAGGTGAGGGCAGGCGATCACCTCGCCGGGGTTCGGTGCGTTCTCCCCGCGGATGACGGCCACCGGGGCCAGTCGGCCGTAGATCTCCCTCAGCGTGCCGCTTTTGGGTGCGGTGTCGCTGGAGACGATGAAATCCACCCCGCCCGCCCGGATGGTGTGTGCCGTTCGGCCCAGCAGCGCTTCCACCACCGAGGGCGCGGCCAGGTCGGCGACGTCCAGCACGGCACCGGGTCCGATGCCGTCGTTCATGGCCTGGTGCAGGACCGGGTTGGACAGCCGCGCGACCACCCTGACGTCCGGGTTGGACTGTCGGGCCAGCAGTGCGACCTCGAGATTGACCGCGTCGTCGGCGGCGGCGGCGATCACCGCATGCGCGCTGGTGACACCCGCTGAATCCAGGGCGGTCGGGGAACCCAGTCGCACCACCGACAACTCGGCGTCGTTCAACTCGTCGATGATCCGCATCGCGAGCGCGTCGTCGCCGCAGACGATGATGTGACCGCGCATGGGCAAACGCTACTTCGTGACCAGCGGGCCGGGCGTCAGGTATCGAGGGAGAAGTCGGCGAAGTCGAATCCGGGCACCACGATGCAGCTGACCAGGCTCGGTTCGTCGCCGAGGGGACGGGCGCGCTGCCAGTGGCCGGCCGGGACCAGCAGCTGCGGGTGTTGGCCGGCTTCGATATCCGGCCCCAGAACCCACCGGGACGCACCGTCGCGTTCGGGGCCGAACTCCAGGGCGAGCGGACTGCCGCGGTGGTAGAGCCACATCTCGGCGCTGCGCACGGTGTGCCAGGCCGACTCCTGACCGGGCAGCAGGACGAACAGGATCGCCGTACCGGCGCTGCGCGGGCCGTCGTAGTGCGCCGGCAACTGTGAATGATCCAGTGTCAGTTCGCTGCGCCAGGTTTCGCGGAACCAGCCGCCTTCCGGATGCGGGCTCAACTCCAGCCGCCGGACCCACTCGGGGAGCTCCGTCATGACTCTGACGGTAGCGGCTATGGTCGGGTCATGGCTGGCCTGCGCCCCGGGTGGTTGGTTGCGCTGTGCGCGGCGGGGCTGGTGATCAGTTCCTGGCTGCCCTGGCTGACCACATCGGCACGCGGCGGCGGCAGGGCCAGTGCTATCGGCGGCACCCTGGGCAGTATCGCGTTGCCGCCACGATTCGGTGCCGGACAGCTGATCGTGCTGTTGTCCTCGGTGCTCATCGTGCTGGGGGCGATGGCGGCCCGGGAGCTGTTGTCCCGGCTGGCCGCCTCCGCCGCGGTGGTGATCTCGGTCCTTGTCGTCGTTCTCACCTGGTGGTATTTCCACGTCAACGTCGTTCCGCCGGTGGCGGCGGGTTACGGGCTCTACATCGGTGCCGTTTGTGCGCTCGCCGTGCTGGGCTGCTCGGTCTGGGCCCTGGTTACCGCTGCGATCAGCGGGCAGGATCGGCCGCTGCCGGCCGGACGCCGGTAGGCTGTGGCCTGCTTGTCGATGGGCCGGCGCATGCGTGCGCTTGATTCTCTGGAAGGGAACCAGATGCGCAACCGAGTTGGTTCGAACCGGGTGGCACTCGCGCGGGCGGTGACGGCGACCGGGTTGGCGCTCGCGTTGACGGTGACCGCCGCGGGTTGTTCGGGAAACAAGCCGAGCCCCGAGAAGTGCCAGTCGGTCGCCGCCCCGCTGACCGACGTCCCCACCCGGACCGACCAGGAGCCGAAGATGCGCCTCCCGGTGCCGCCGGGCTGGGAGCGCAGCACCAAAATGGATTCCGAGCAGATCCGGTTCGCCATCCGCAACGAGGCCTTGGCGGCGGACGGCTTCACCCCGAACGCGGTGGTGACGCTGCAGAGGGTGGGCATCGACGTCGGCAAGCCCGAGCAGATTCTGCAGGCGCAGAACGAGCAGCTGACCAAGAAGCTCAAGCTGACCGATCTCACCTCGACATCGACCGAGGTGTGCGGTGCGCCGGCACTGTCGACCACCTACACCGCTCCCGAGGTCGATCTGGGCAAGAAGATTCCGCAGCGGACCAAGGGGAAGGCCCCGGCGTTGCCGACGATTCCGCCGCGCAATGCCACCTCATTGGGTGTGGTCTACCGCTCCGGCGATGCGAACTGGGTCGCCACCCTGACCGTGCAGACGGTCAAGCCGGACAACCAGACTTACGTCAAGGACTCGGCTGAAATCCTCAAGGGGTTCCAGCTGCTTCCGCCGCAGTAACCCCGATCTGAGCCCCGTTCAGCGGCCCACCGCAGGCGTCGCAGGCCAGTTCCGCGATGAGGCTCGCACCGCAGGCCCGATGGCGCAGCAGAACGGCCGGACCCTCCGGTGCGACGAACCACCGCTGCGCCCACTGCAGTGCGGTTACCAGGACGCCGCTGAAGGCCCGACCCTTGGCGGTCAGGAGATAGGACGCCCGGTCGGATCCGTCCCGATGAGCCGGCGCCATGGTGAGCACCCCGATGACGCAGAACGTCTGCAGCCGTTCGGTCAGCAGGCTCGGTGGTATCCCGAGTTGGTTCTGGAAATCGGTGAAGCGGGTGGTCCGCAGAAACGCCGCGACCAGAAGAGCCGCGGCCCAGCGGTTGCCGAGCACGGCCATGGTTTCCGGGAACAGGCCGGCTTGCCGGGTGGTGGCGTCGGACTCCGAACGGCGCCGGGTCGACGTCGCCGGGGCGGACCGTGACCACCCGCCGCTGGGCCCCGGGCCGAGATCGACATCGTCGCCGTTGACCGCTGCGCCGCAGGCCGTGCAGCGCAGCAGCGGCGAGAACAGTTCGCCGCAGCCTTGATGGCGCATCTGCGGAAGCCGTTCGCGGTGTTCGGCGACCCAGGTTCGTTCCCACTCCCAGATCGACACCAGTATCGGCCACAGTGACCGGCTGCGGGCGGTGGGCAGGTACTCGTTGGCCCGGCGGGACAGCAGACCCTCGTCGAGGAGCATCCGCAGCCGCGTGGTCAGCACCGAGTTCGAAACCGGAAGCCGCGCCATGAAATGGCCGTAACGACTGGCGCCCATCAACGCCTGCTGGATGATCAGCAGGTTCCACTCGTCACCGAGCAGGCCCAGCATCCGGCCGATGGCGTTGGTGGCGCCGGGAACCAGTTCGGTGGGTTGTGGCCCGGTCACTACAGGCCGACGGCCGCGGCGGCCGAATCCGTCTCCCGCCAGCGGCGCAACGCCGATCCGGCAACCCAGGTGGAGTGCGTTCCGCTGGAAATGCGCTCCGGCAGTTGCAGTTTGCAGACCGGGCCGTCCTCGATGCGGGCTGCGTCGAAAACCAGGCAGTAGGACGAATCGTCGTTCATGTCGGTGGTCAGCGTCACCAGGTACCCGTCGTCCTCGGCGCTACTGCCCAGCCGGGGTGCCATCGCGGTCTCGCTGCCGTAGACCCCATCGCCGAAGCTGATCCGCTGTTCGGCGCCGGTCAACACATCGTGGCGCACGAGTCCGTCGAACAGGAACCAGCCGGGCTTGCCGGTCGCCGCGTAGACATAGCGGTACGGCTCGCCGCCGTGGGCGGCGTTGATCATGCCGAACTCGGAAATCGTGTCGCTCAACGGCTCCTCGGTCACCGCTCCGGTGGCGAGGTTCAGCCGCCAGCGGTGCAGTCGGGTCTGCATCCGGTCCAGCGCCAGGAACCGGAAGGTTCGTTGCCATGTGGAGTCGGTGCCGTTGTCGGCGGGCTCGGGGTCGCCCTGATGGAACCCGTCGAGCACGATCTCGTCGCCGTCCTCGTAGGCGTTGGTGAAGTGCAGCACGAACGTCGGATCGGCTTCGAACCAGCGGACATCCGCTGCACCGCCGCGGCGCGGGAGGACGGCGAACCGGGACGGCATATCCCGGTAGAAGTGCGGCACGTGCAGGTCGCGCTCGAGCAGTTCCGGGCGCCAGAACAGCGGGAAGTCGTTGAGAATCACATAGTTTCGGGTGAACGCCATATCGTGTGGCAGTCGCGGTCCCGGTAGTGCAACGTCGACGTAGTGCACCAGGTCGTTGTTCGCATCGACGACGCCGTAATGCATATACGGCGCCTGCTTGCTGTAGTTGAAGAACAGCATCTCGTCGGTGCGGTCGTCGACCTTGGGGTGTGCCGACACACCCCAGTCGAACGGGAAGGCCCCGTTCCAGGTGTCCTTACCCTGGGTGTCGCCGCTGTAGGGATCCACACGGTAGAGATCGCCGCATTGATAGAAACTGGTCAGGGCGGTCCCGCGGTGCACGACGACATCGGTGCTGGACGCGTCCTTGAGCATGGTGCGCGCACCCCAGCCGTGGTCGGTTCGGGCCAGCGACAGCGGCTCGGCCAGGCCCGGCCACAGCGGGCCGCCGGCCTCCTGCTCGGCCTCGAAGGCATCGGTCCGGACGAACCGGTTGCGGTAGAAGGCTTTTCCATCCCGGAAGCCGACGATGTGCAGCATGCTGTCACCGTCGAACGGGTGGTAGGACTTCAGCGCCGGATGCAGCGGATTCTCGGTGTTGCGGAGATAGACGCCGTCCAGGTCGGCGGGTATCTCGCCGTCGACGGCGATCAGGTCATCGGCGCGCCACTCTGTGGTCTGCGGCCGCCACGGCCCGGTCCGGTACGGGTGGTCGTCGTCCTCGGGCAGCGTCGACAGGAACTTACCGACGATCTCGACGTCCATCAGACCTCCGCAGTTGCGATGACGAAACTCACTGTGGTGGCGGTACTTCCGCCGATGTTCAGGGTGCCGAACCGGCGTGCATCATCCACCTGGTAGTCCCCGGCCAGTCCGCTGACCTGTTTGGCGGCATCGAGCATCATCCGGATGCCGGAGGCGCCGACCGGGTGGCCGCCACCGATGAGGCCGCCGCTGGGATTGATCGGCAACCGTCCGCCGATCTCGATATCGCCGGACTCGACGGCCTTCCACGATTCCCCCGGTCCGGTCAGCCCGATGTGGTCGATGGCCAGATACTCACTGGGGGTGAAGCAGTCGTGCACCTCGAAGCCGTCGAGTCCGTCCAGGTCGACCCCGGCCCGGTCGAACGCGTCATGCACGGCCGCGCGGACGTGCGGCATGACATAGGGGTCGCCGGTGTCGCGCTCGAACTTCTGCCGCAGGCCCAGGCCGACGGTCCGGTGCCCCCAGCCCTCGATCAGCCCGATCGGCCGAACTCCCGGATGCTCGCGGAGGAACTCATCGCCGACCAGCACCACGCCTGCTCCGCCATCAGTCATCTGACTGCAGTCGTAGCGGCGGATCCGGCCCTCGACAGGAGGATTGACGACGTCGTCGTCACCACCGGCGGCGAGATCGGGTACCTGCCAGTCGCGGGTCTGGGCCTTCGGGTTGCGCTTGGCGTTGGCCAGGTTCACCGCGGCGATGGCATGCAGGTGCGCGTCGTCGATGCCGTAGCGGCGGTCGTACTCGTCGGCGACCTCGGCGAACATCGACGGCCACAGGTACGTGGCATCCTGGCCTTCGTGTCCGGCCCACGCGGCCGCACCGAGGTGCTGTGCGGCGGTGTCGCCGGGGACGGTCTTCTCCAGTTCCAGGCCGACCACCAGGGCGGTGCGGTAGTTCCCGGCGCGCAGGTCGGCGATCGCGGCCAGAGCCGCCACACTGCCCGACGCGCAGGCCGCTTCATGCCGGGTGGCCGGGGTGCCCCACAGTCCGTCGTGCACCGTGGCCGGCATCGCCCCGAGATGGCCCTGCGCGGCGAACATCTCCCCGAACGCGTTGGCCACGTGCACGACCCCGATATCGGCGGCGTCGATCATCGACTCGGCCAGGGTCATCTCGACGACCTCGCGGGTCAGGTCGGCGAAATCGCGGCTCTCGCGGGTGAGATTGCGCGCGAAATCGCTCTGGTAGCCGCCGAGAATCCAGACATTGCCCGTCACGCTGTCGAAATTACTACAACTAAGAGAGTGACGGAATATCGGGTATGGGTCTGCCGGAAGCTGTGCCGGCGATAGCGTTTAGGCGACTGCGAACCAAGGAGGAGCCGTGGCGGAAAGCCCGGAGAGCAAGGCGCCGGCGGCGAAGAAGGCGGCCGCAAAGGTGCCCGCCAAGAAGGCGCCGGCCAAGAAAGCCCCGGCCAAAAAGGCGCCGGCCAAGAAGGCTCCCGCGAAGAAGGCCCCGGCGAAGCGGGCTCCCGCCAAGACCCTGCGGGGCGGGGAGACCATCACCGAGGCCAGGCGCCTCGGCGGCTGGGATTTCGCGACCTGGCGGATGGCCACCGACGACCCGGTCATGCGCTCCACCATCCTGGGTCTGCTTGTCATGGACGGCAGCCCGGACTGGGACCGGATGTACGAGCGCTACGAGCGGGCGACGCGACTTGCCCCGGTGTTGCGGTCGATCGTGGTGGAAGGGCCGACCGGCCTGGAGACACCGCGCGTGGTGGTGGACCCCAACTTTGACCTGTCTTTCCACATGCGCCGGTTCCGGATGTCGGAGGGGGCGACCTGGGACGACGTGCTGGAGGAGGCCCGGCGGCAGAGCATGGCCGACTTCGACAAGGACCGTGCGCTGTGGCGGGTGACCCTGCTCGAGGGGCTGCCGGGCGGCAAGTCGGTCCTGGTGCAGAAATTGCACCACGCCATCGCCGACGGTCAGGGTGCTGTGCAACTGGGTCTGGCATTGCTGGACTTCACGCCCGAGGGGGCCGATCTCGGGCCGATGCCACCGGCGCCGGAACCGGTGGTGCTCGACACCAAGGGATTCATGCAGGCCGTGATCCGCAACAACGTCGGCTGGGTGGCCAAGACCGCCGAGGATGCGATCAAGGGCATCGGACCGCTGGCGCTGTCAGCCATCCGTCACCCCCGGACGTTGTTCGGAAAAGTCAAGGACACCGCCGAGTCGCTGGCCCGCTTCACCAAGGTATCGGTCGAGCCGCTGTCGCCAATCCTCAAGGGCCGCAGCATCAACTACCACTTCGACACCATCGATATGGACTTCGGCAAATTCCGTGCGGCAGCCAAGAAGCGCGACCGCACGGTCAACGACCTCTTCCTGGCCGCGATCAGCGTCGGGATGAACCGCTACCACGAGCAGATGGGGCACCCCGTCGACGAGTTGCGGATGAACATGCCGATCTCACTGCGGACATCCGCGGAGGAGAGCAATGCGGTGACCATCGCCCGCTTCGAGATCCCGGTCAGCAACGTCATCGACGATGTGCTGGAGGCGGCAGCCAACACGGTGCGCAGTTGGCGGGCCGAGCCGGCGTTGAAGCTGGCCGACTACCTCGCCGAGCTCAGCCGTTTCCTGCCCCCGGAGTTGGTGTCGGCCGCCGCGCAGACCTCCGACCTGACGGCCTCCAACGTTCCCGGCCTGCCGGTGCCGGTGTGGCTGGCCGGGGCGAAGGTGGAGCGGATGTATCCCTTGGTCGGAACCGTCGGGGCGGCGATCAACGTCACCATGCTGACGTACACCGATGTGGCCAGTGTGGGCGTCAGTAGCGACGACGCTGCTGTTGAGGACCGCGCGGAACTCATCGAGAGCCTGCGTTACGGATTCCGTGAGGTGATCGGATCGCCAGTGGCGGCAGGCGACCCGCTGATCGGATAGCGACATCAGTGCCCCCGGCATGATTCGAACATGCGACACCGGCTTTAGGAGAGCCGTGCTCTATCCCCTGAGCTACGAGGGCGGACCGGCACGTAGCCTACCGCGTGCCGGGAAACCCCTTCGGGTTCAGCGTGCTGCGCAGTCGCCGCACAGCGCGAGCAGGTAGGAATGCCCCCGCTCGGGCGCGGATTTGGGGTAGCTCCCGCGCAGCCACGACACCACCCGGCCGGGGCCGACTGCAGTCCGGGAAATTCCTCGACGCACCGTCCTCACCGCCTTTCGCTATTTGCTCTGTCTAACAGGCTGATTCGCTTCCAGTCACCTGACGGCCGGTAACGCCTTCACCGCAATTGTTGTATCGCTTCCGCGAAATATCTTCCATGATAGTCCTGCACGGTGAAATAGGTCACGCCATAACGCTCGCGCTGGGCCATCAAGTCCTCGGCGATCTGCTCGGGCGATCCGCTGAGAACACTGGGCAGTGCCAGCAATTGCTCATCGGTCGCCGTCGGCGCGTAGGCCCGGGTGAGGCTGAGATCCGGGACGCCGGAGGCGTCGGTGGGAACCGCGGTGATCGCGATGTTCAACTCGATATCGGCAAATCGGTCACCGGCGGCCGCCCGGACGAACGCGATCCGTTCAGCGAGTGGATCTTCGGTGCCCTCCCCGGGGATGCCGCCACTGAAGCCGACGATGTCGGCGTGCTGCGCCGCGATGCTCAGCACGCGGTCACCGTTGCCGGCTATCAGCAAGGGGATGTCGGGGGCTGCGTGCCTGAGGTATTCGACGGTGTGCCGGAGGTGCGCGATCCGTTGCCCGGCGCTGGGATATGGAATCTCCGCAGCCTCGAACTCCTCCCGCACGTAGCCGGTGCCAAGCCCGAGTTCGAGTCGGCCCTCGGAGAGCACGTCGGTGTCGATGGCGTCACGGGCCAGCAGTGCCGGTGAGTAGAAGGCGGCATTGAGCACATAGGTGCCTACCCGAATGGTGCGGGCGGCGTTGGCGGCGGCCACCATGGCGGGAAATGGCGCCGGTGCGCCGAGGTGGTCGGGTAGATGCACGACGTCATAGCCGAAATCCTCGAACTGCCTGACCTTCTCGCGCAGCCGGGCAGCCGACGTGACCGACCGAAGTCCGATCCCGAACCGGAAATCTTTGGCCATCTGTGGCCGCCGCTCAGATCAGCGGCAGTTCGGCGATGACCGTTCCGGTGGGCTGGGTGGACCCGCCGCCCGGTTCGACGGTGAAGGCCAGTTTCGTCGAGTTGCCCAGGTTGTCCAGCACCGCGGTGGTCGACGGTGCCACCGCCGCGGCGTCCATCGTCCCGGCGGAGGTGGACCCGGAGGAACTCACCAGCCACATTTGGTAGACGGTGCCGGGCGCGGGCGGCGGCACGTCATTCATCACCAGCACACCGGCGTTGCGGTCCCGGGAGAAGGCCACCATCGCAGTACCGCCGGCCGGTATGGCGCCGTACACGGTGTGTACGTCAGGTGCCGAGAACACCTCCTGTGCGGTGGACTGCGGCGCGGCCGGCGGCCGTAGCGACAGGCCGACGCCGGCGGCGACCAGCCCAACGACCAATGCCGCGGCTGCCGACATCAGCACGGTCCGCCAGCGCCGGGCAGGCCGGGCGGACGCCAGAGTCCGCACGTTGTCCGTCGCGACGGCCGCCAGCAGCCTGCCACGCAGATCGGCAGGGGGCTCCTCGGCGCTGGCCGCCGACACCACCGCCATGGTCTCGCGCACCGCGCGCACCTCGTCGTAGAAGGCGTCGGCGGTCAACAGGCCCGCGGACGCCACCCGGTTCTCGATCTGATCGCGCTCGTCGTCCGACACCGCGTGCAGCGCATAGGGAACGGCGAGGTCGAGCAGATCGGTGTCACGCCAGTCACCCCGTGGTTGAGTCATATCGCCACCTCACCCCACGCCCAGACAGTTGCGCAGGCCGCGCAGCGCATCCCGCATCCGGGACTTGACGGTCGCCAGATTCGCCGACAGGCGTTCGGAGACCTGAACGTAGGTCAGGCCCTGGTAGTAGGCGAGTTCGATGCACTCGCGTTGCACGCCGGTCAACCCGTCCAGGCAGGACGTCACCCGCTGACGTTCCTCGCCGGAGATCACCGCGTCGATGACGTGGTCGGCGTCGCGCTCGACCGTTGCCGCGCCGTACCGCGAATCGCGCTGCGAGGCGGCCTGCTCCGAGCGCACCCGATCCACCGCCCGACGGTGGGCCAGGGTAAGCAGCCAGGCCAACGCGCTGCCGGAGGCGGGGTCATAGCTCTCCGCCGTCCGCCACACCTGAAGGTAGACGTCCTGGGTGGTCTCTTCGCTGTACCCGCGGTCCCGCAGTACCCGGCTGACCATCCCGTATACCCGGGACCGGGTGGCGTCATACAACGCGGCGAATGCCTCGGAGTCGTGGTGGGCGACCCTGCGCAGCAGGACGTCGAGGTCGGCGGCGGTCACCGTCGCGCGCCCGTCGTTTTCGGTGCCATCGCTGCGAAGCGTAACCGGACGGTCAAGCAAACGGGTCACGACGTCGCCCACGAACGGGTCTTTGCTCCCCAGGTGTGGGCGGACTTGCGCGCGGCGGGCTCCGGCAGCGGGGTGGTGGTGTCCGGGATTGCCGGGATGCCGCGCAGGCGCAACATCGCGGCCTGGAATCGCAGGCTGATCCGGGCCACCTGTGGAGCGAACGGTCTTGTGAGTTGCAGCAGCAACACCTGGGCGGTGGTCGCGCGCCGCCGGTTTCCGCGCCAGGTGGCGACCAGGGCGGCCTGGTTGTCCCGGTGCAGCGACACGGTGACGTCCAGGGTGTCGGTGGGCCGCGGCACCCGGACCAGGAAATAGCCGTCGTCGTCGGCGAACGGCGCGCCGCGCAACTCCGCTGCGACCGCCGCCGGGGCGCTCTCGGCGGGCGGCAGCACGAAGGCGCTGCGCTGCCCCTTGGCGTCCTGGAACTCGGCGACGACGCACCGCAGTTCGCCGATCTCGTCGTGGCACCAGAACAGACTCAGCGGACTGAAGGACCGGCCCATGACACGGGGCATCAGCAGCGCGGTGACCCGGCCACCCGGAATGAACACGCCGTGGCGGGCCAGTACGGCGTCCACCCGTTGGCGCAACGTGTCCTGTGGCGTGCCGTCGAAGTGATCGGCCGCCTCGAACCGGGCAAACGGCCGAACCCACCACGACAGCCGGGGCAGGTCGTCGACGTCGACGTACCAGCTATAACTGCGGTGCTCACCATAGTGCTGCACCGGCGAGCGGTGCAGGTGAGTCACGCGGGTGGGGTACAACGCGGGAGTTTCCACAACAGGACTTCGGAGCGGAGGGGGCTCCGGATGGGTATGTGACCCAAGTCTCTGCGCAGTCAGCCGACCACGGTCAGGTAGATCAGCGTCACGTTGAGCGCCGTGATGAGCGCTGCCACCGACCAGCCCAACGTGGCGATCAGCCGGCTGTTGGTATCGGCGCCCATCAGCGCCCGGTCGCTGGTCAGCCGGATCAGCGGCACCAGTGCGAACGGGATCCCGAAGGACAACACGACCTGGGACAGCACCAGCGCGCGGGTGGGATCCACGCCACTGGCCAACACCAACAGGGCGGGGACCAGGGTGACCAGGCGGCGCACCAGCAGCGGGAACCGGCGGCGCAGCAGCCCCTGCATGATCATCGCGCCGGCGTAGGCGCCGACCGACGTCGAGGCCAGGCCGGAGGCCAGCAGTCCGATCGCGAAGAACAGCGCCACGCCGGGGCCGAGGGCGTCGCCGACGGCCGCGTGCGCGCCCTCGATGGTGTCGGTGCCCTCGCGTCCGCGCAGATTGGTGGCCGCCACCAGCAGTAGCGCCAGGTTGACGGTGCCCGCCACCAGCATCGCAATACCGACGTCCCAGCGCGTGGCCCGCAACAGCCTGGCCCGCTCCGGGCCGGGGTCGGGATGGCCGTGCCGGTCGCGGGCCAGCCCGGAGTGCAGGTACACGGCATGGGGCATCACCGTCGCCCCCAACATGGCGGTGGCCAGAAGCACGCTCTGAACGCCGTCGAACCGCGGCACCAATCCGCCGGCCACCTCACCCGGCGGTGGCACAT
This sequence comes from Mycobacterium sp., assembly GCA_041303695.1. Classification (GTDB taxonomy): domain Bacteria; phylum Actinomycetota; class Actinomycetes; order Mycobacteriales; family Mycobacteriaceae; genus Mycobacterium. The sequence continues at coordinate 12,218 of JBFYOR010000189.1, forward strand.
TGACCACCAGGCTGGCCAGGAAGCCGATGGCGATGATCAACAGCATGCCGGTGATGACGCGTTCGAACACCCGTTGGCCGCGGCGGTCACCGATGGCCAGCAAGACCAGCGAGACGACGCCGGTGATGACGCCGCCGGCGACCAGGGGCAGGTCGAACAGCAGGTAGAGCGCGATCGCGCCGCCGATGATCTCGGCGACGTCGGTGGCGATGGCCACCAGTTCGGCCTGGATCCAGTAGGCGATCCGGCTCGGTGTGCTGGTCCGGTCCCGCACCGCTTCGGGCAGGGTGCGGCCGGTGACCAGGCCGAGCTTGGCGCTCAGGTACTGCACGAGTGCGGCCATCACATTGGCCACCACGATCACCCAGACCAGCATGAAGCCGAACTGGGAGCCGGCGCTGACGTTGGCAGCGATGTTTCCCGGGTCGACGTAGGCGATCGCGGCGACGAAGGCGGGCCCGAGCAATGTCCAGCCCGGTTTTGCCGGGACCCGCTGTGGTTCGGGGGTCAAAAGCCGACCCAGATGCCGCCACCTCCGAGGCCGAATGCCGGGATGCCCAGAGTGCCGAACCCCCAGCCGGCACCCGGGTTGGTGAACGCCGGGTTGGGTGTCGTGGTGATCGCGGTGTGCCCCGGGCCGCGGGTGCACAGACGGGTGCTGATGCCGATATCGGTGCACTCCGGTGGGGCTGCCGCAGCCGGCGCCGCGGCCGACAGCAGGGCGCAGAAGGTGATCGCGACGATCCGGAAAACGTTCTGGCGCAAGGTCCCCATGACGTCCTCCCAGACCCCGACGTCCTGCTAGTGCCTAGGGGGCAGCGTACAACCCCTTACCGGTGACGAGCGGAAGATCCAGTGTCGTGCAGATGCCCGGCTCGGCGGCGACGACGGCGGGAATGGCGTTGACGATGCGCGTCGCGGTGGCCAGCACCCCGGCGTGGTTATGGTCGCCGTTGCGACTGG
>JBFYOR010000190.1:0-3345 GCA_041303695.1 Mycobacterium sp.
GCGGCGCCCTGCGGATGACCCGAAACCCGGCCGACGCCGAGGATCTGCTGCAGGAAACCATGGTCAAGGCCTACGCCGGGTTCCGGTCCTTCCGGGAGGGCACCAACCTCAAGGCCTGGCTCTACCGCATCCTCACCAACACCTACATCAACACCTACCGCAAGAAGCAGCGGCAGCCCGCGGAGTACCCCACCGAGGCGATCACCGACTGGCAGTTGGCCGCCAGCGCCGAGCATTCCTCGACCGGATTGCGCTCGGCCGAGGTCGAGGCGCTGGAAAATATGCCGGATAGCGAAATCAAAGAGGCGCTCCAGGCGTTACCAGAAGAGTTCCGGCTCGCGGTGTATCTCGCCGACGTCGAGGGCCTGCCGTACAAGGAGATCGCTGAGATCATGGAAACGCCGATCGGGACCGTCATGTCCCGCCTGCACCGGGGCCGCCGCCAGTTGCGCACGCTGCTCACCGATGTCGCCCGTGACCGCGGGTTCCTCCGCGGCCAGGACCAGGCCGCCGAGGCTCAGGAGGTGACTCCGTGAGTGTCGACGAACCCGGCCTCAATCCGCATGCCGACCCGGACGACGGTCACGCCGACTGCTCGCTGGTGATCCGTCAGGTGTGGGCACTGCTCGACGGCGAAGTCACCGACGGTAGCCGTGACGAGCTGCGCCGGCACCTGGAGCAGTGCCCGGCCTGTCTGCGCCACTATGGCGTCGAGGAGCGGATCAAGAAGCTCATCGCCACCAAGTGCAGCGGCGAGAAGGCACCCGCATACCTGGTGGAACGGGTGCGGATGGAGATCAGCCGCACCACCATCATCCGGCGGGGCTAGCCGGGACCGCGCCAGGCCCGGATTGATTCGACGAGCGCTCTCAGTTTTTGCTAAGGTAACGTTCAGCTTTGCTGACAGTGGCAGGGCACGAACCAGGGGGGTCGGCACCGTGAAGGACAAGCTGGTCAGGACTTTCGCAGCGTTACCCGTTGCACTGGCAGCCATCGGTTCACTCACCGTCGCCAACGTTGAGTGGACGCCCACCGCGACGGTGTACGTGATCGGCGGGGCCGGCTGGGAGACCGTGGACCCGCCGGTGATGAAGGCGATGCTCGATCACCGCTACGACACGCCCGACAACACGTTCCAAAACATCGCGTGGCCCGCCTACCTGGGAACTTTGGATGACTCGGTGGCCCAGGCCTCCGACGATCTTTACGAGCTCATCATGACGAACGACGGCGAAATGATCGCCGTCGGGGCATCCGGCAGCACCTTCGTGATGAACGAGGTCATGCGCCGCCTCGCCGAGGACCCGAACCCCGACAAGCCGCAACCGGAGGACATCTCCTTCGTCATCATCGGCGACGGCGAACGCGGACTCATCCCGGCGCTCGTCCCCCTGATCGGTGTGAACATTCCGCTCATCAACTACCAGGCCAAGCCGCTTCCAGTCACGCCGTATAACGCCATCGTGGTCACGGGTGAGTACGACGGTCTGGCGGACTGGCCGGATCGGCCGTGGAATCTGCTGGCCGTCGCCAACGCGTGGCTCGGCAGTCCCGGTGTCGAGGGCTTCGGTGAGATCCACTGGGATTCGATTTTCGCCAACCTGGACGCGGTGCCCGACAAGAACGTCACCCACGAGGTCAACTCCGCGGGCGGTAAGACGACCACGTACCTGGTCCCCACGGCGGAGTTGCCGCTGCTGTATCCGCTGCATGCAATGGGTGTGCACCAGGCGGCCATCGATGTGCTGAACTCGGTGCTCAAGCCCATTGTGGACGCGGGCTATAGCCGCAACGACCCGGCCTGGCTGAAGGAGTTCACCCAGGTGCTCTCGCTGCCGAGCATCTCGCTGCCGAGCATCTCGCTGCCCAGCATCTCGCTGCCGGCGGCGACGGTCCCCAAGCGGGCGTCCAGCACGGCCGCCCAGGTTGCCGCGCCGGTGACACTGGCGACCCCGGCGGTGGCGGATCTTCCGGTGGCGGTGAACGCTCCGGTAGCGGTGAACGCTCCGGTGGCGGTCGATGCACCGGCCGTGCGGACGCCGAAGAGGGCGACAGTCCGCGACCAGCGCGGCAACTCTGCGGCCAAGGTCGCCGCGGCCGCGGCAGAGCAGGTCTCAGACGCCAAGCCGGCCCAGGCCGGTCGCGCCGCCAAGGCCCGCGCGGCGGCTGCCCGCTAGGTTCGCTGACCGTAAACAAAGACCTCCGGGTGAGGTGCGTGTCCTAGATGGCGCGCACCTCACCCGGAGGTCTTTTGTGTTCAGTACGGCTAGGCGTTGGGCCGATTGCCGTGATTGGCCTTGCTGTGCTTGCGGTCACGCTTCTTACGGCCACGCTTGGCCATGGTTCTACCTCCGAGTGATCTGGATTTGACTCCATTGTCTCACGGCGCCGGAACCGGCCGGTAACCCGGTGTTGTGGTTCGATAGACATACAGCAGAGCTTTTTAAGTGAGGGAGACATGGCCGAGGATGTGCGCGCCGAGATCGTGGCCAGTGTGCTGGAGGTCGTGGTCAGCAAGGGCGACCAGATCGGCCCCGGTGACACCCTGGTCCTGCTGGAGTCGATGAAGATGGAGATCCCGGTGCTCGCCGAGATCGCCGGCACCATCACCGAGGTCAATGTGTCGGTGGGCGATGTGATCCAGGCGGGTCACCTGATCGCCGTCATCGACGACTAGCGCGCCCGGATGTCGACCCTCGGTGAGTTGCTCGCCGAGCACACCGAGTTGCCCGGCAGTGTGGTGGACCATCTGCATGCGGTGGTGGGCGAGTGGCAGCTGCTGGCCGACATGTCCTTCGGGGACCTGCTGATGTGGGTCGGCCGGGGAGACGGCTCCCTGGTGTGCGTGGCGCAGTGCCGGCCGAACACCGCATCGACGATGCTGATCACCGATGCGGTGGGAACCGTCGTGGCGCAGGACGGACTGCTCGGGACAGTTCCGGTGCGCTACCGCGGCGATGTGGTCGCGCTGCTGACCCGGCAGACGGCGGGCGACGGCAGGCGCACATCGTCGCGTCTTGAGAAGGCCTACCTGGACTGTGCGGCAAAGCTTTTGGACATGGTGTCCGAGGGCACCTTCCCGAACGTCAACCAGTCGGCGGTATCGCGGTCCAGTCCCCGGGTGGGTGATGGGTTCATCCGCCTCGACGTCGACGGAATTGTCAGCTATGCGAGCCCGAATGCGCTGTCGGCCTATCACCGCATGGGTCTGACCGCCGAATTGGAAGACCACAATCTGCTGGCCGTCACCCGGCCGCTGATCGCCGACCCATTCGAGGCCAGCGAACTGGCCGACCATGTCGGTGACTCGCTGCGCGGGGGACCCGGTATGCGGCTGGAAATCGA
>JBFYOR010000191.1:0-4058 GCA_041303695.1 Mycobacterium sp.
AGCCACCCTGCTCGGGGTAGCCCTGCCGGGGCGGGTAGCCGCCCTGCTCGTAGCTGGGCGCGTAGCCCTGTTCCGGGGGGTATGGGGGCCGTTGCTGCTCCGGTACGCCGGCGCGCGGGTCCTCCTGGGGGCGACCGTACTGGTCGTCGTAGTGCTCGTCGCCGGGGCGGCCCTGGCCGCGGTAGCTCGGGTTGTCGGTCATCGCTGGCACTCCTGGTTCTGCGGTGTACGCATGGGTCGATTCTGCTGGGCCGGGTGCGGAAGCAGACGGGCGGGGGTCGGCGTCGGGGTTGACGGCCGCTCGGGCGCGGTACTGGCCGGTGTGCAGGCCGTCGGCCGGCTCGAACCGGACGACCACCTCACCGTAGGTCTGCCACCCCTGCTCCTGGATGTACTCCGCCAGGTGCTTGGCAAAAGTGTCGGCGGTGAGATCCCGATCGGCGTTCACCTTCTGAAAGTCGGACACACTGAGGGTAATGACGTAATCGTTGGGAGCCAAGAACCGCTCGCCCGGGAGCGTCTGAACACCGTCGGAGGCCTCCCGCCGCAGCAGCGACTCGACCTCCGCGGGAACGATCGAACCGCCGAACACCCGGGCGAAGGCATCCCCCACACTGTCCTCGAGCATGCGCTCGATGCGTTGAACCAGACCCTTCTGGTTACCCATCGTCCCGCCTACCTCGATTGCGCCCGCACTGCGACGGACTGCACCGTTTCCACCATGGTATCGGCCCGGGCTGCCGCGCAGCCGGCAGGAGAACCCTGAGAATCGAATCGTCCCAGCTCACAGTGGGTTGCGCCGTGTCCGGGACGCGTTGTCGGGCCGCCTGACTGAGTTGGGAAACGGGTTCACCGCCGTGATAGGCTGCCCCGGTTGTTTCGGGCGAGTGGCGGAATGGCAGACGCGCTGGCTTCAGGTGCCAGTGTCCTTCGGGACGTGGGGGTTCAAGTCCCCCTTCGCCCACACGGAGCGGTTACCCGAACCGCGAGCGGCATAGGTCACGACCTCGGAAGAGGTCGTGACCTATTCGTTTGGGGGGTCGGGCACTGTTGTCGGCATCGTCAAACACGGATTCACCACCAGCCGCAGGGGCTCCCGCCTTCCGGGCCGAAGCCGCACGGCACCGCGGAGTTCCCGCCGACCGAGGAGGAACTCTCCTGCAGTGTGCCCACGCAGTTACCCAGTCGGCCCGGCAGGCACGGGCCATCGCCTGGTCCCCCGTAGGCCTGGCCTTGGCCGCTCTGGGACCAGCACATGCGGGTCACCGTGTCCTCAAGCTGTCCCTCCGGGCACGCGTGCGCGGGCGGCGCCGTGAGCAACTGAGCCGATATCAACAGTCCGCCGATGGCCACGGCCAGCAAGGCTCCGAAAGCTCTCGATCCGGTTTGCACGTCGTCTCCGTCCTGAAGTCTCGGTCGGTGCGGGTAATCAGGAGGGGGCGCTGATCTTGGTCTGCTCGGCGATGAATTTGGCTGCGTCGATCACCGTCTGCTTCTCCCCTTCCGGGGCGTCGGCGTTCAATTGCAGTACGAACAGAGCGTCCTTGCCGGGAACGACGATGGTCTGCTGGCCGATCACCCGCGGCTGGCCATTCCGCATGTAGGTCCCGGCGTAATCGACAGCCTCAAATCCGCTGAGGGAATCCATCTTCGGATCATGAAACGGGGTGAAATCCGCCAACTCGTTCAACTGCACCGGCGCGTATTCCAGGACTTTCGCCGGGTCTATGTTGCCGGTGAGCGAAGAGGCGATCGCGGTCATGTACGGCGGGTCCTGCGGATTCTTCGGTTTGTCATAGACAATGGCGCCGTAGGCCCAATCGGGGGTGCGGTCCCCAGCACTGCTCCAGCCGGGCGGGAAGGGGAACTCAATCTTCGGCGTGCCCGGGTCCCCACGCTTGAATCGCCGCTCGGCGATCTTGTTGTCCACGATGTATTGGTGCAGCGTGGTGGCACCCGGATCGCCGGCCCAGACCGTCGGCGAGGCCTCCGTGGTCGACGTGGACGCCACCTCGGTCCCCGGCGAACAGCCAGCCAGCAGGATGCTCAGCGAAAACGCGCCCAGCTGTGCCGCCGCCGCAATCTTCATCATCCGGCCGTCGCTCCCCTGTCGCTAGAGGCGGAGTTTATCAACGGCAAAACGCTTGTGCGGCACCGTTTTGAATCCCCCTTTTATCCAGGTCGCCCTTGCGGCTAACCAACAAAGCCGGCTGACGTATCCCTACAAGTCGGAGGTCCCTGCGGCTGGCTGACGCCGACGCTCCAGGATCTGCAGATCCCGGGGTCATAAATTAAGGGTATTATCAGGTTTGTTCGTCTGGCGCTGAGGAGTTTGCCACCGGTCTGGGGGGGTTTCGATGAATCGCTTCGGCTCCGCGCTGTTGGCCTGCGGCGCCGCCTTGGGCACCGTCGCTCAGGCGGTGCTGGGAACGCCACCGCCCCTTCCGGCAGTCGGCCTGACGGCCACCGCACTGGTGATGGGCGGGACCGGCCAGATATTCAGTATCGGTCCGAGCACACCGGAGTTCCTGGACGACTACCTCAACCACATCAACGACGACTTCATCGCCCCAACCGGTTTGTGCGTCGGAGGCGATCCGGGGTGCGCACTGGTGGCGGTCTACACCCCCGAACAACTGCGCCCCTTCACCGGTCTCGCCGACATGACGTTCGACGATTCGGTGGCCGAAGGCCGTATCAACCTGGACGACTGTGTTCGGGGCAACGCCTGCATCGTGACCGAGGACCCCTACACCAGTACCAGCATCCGGCCGCTGACGGACACCTCCTACGTCATCAGCGGGATGTCCCAGAGTGCGGTGATCGCCAGCGCCGAGAAGAGCTATCTGATCGCGCATCCGGTGGCCGGCACGACAGTCAGCTTCGTTCTCACCGCCAACCCCAACCGGCCCAACGGCGGATTCCTGGCACGCTTCGTCGGCGGCTACATCCCGTTTCTGGGGATGAGCTTCAACGGGGCTACTCCCACTAACTCCCCGCAGCCCGCACCGTTGACCACGGTGGACGTCACCCAGCAGTACGACGCCTGGAGCGACTTCCCCACCAATCCGCTCAACCTGCTGGCCGACCTGAACGCGTTCATGGGCTCGCTGTATCTGCACCATCGCTACCTCGACATCGACGCCCCGGCACTGCTGCAGGGACACTTCCAGGACACGACCTACTACCTCGCGCCGGCAAAGCTCCTGCCGCTCCTGGTCCCGGTGGCTGCGCTACCGGTGATCGGGATGCCGATCGCCCAGTTGCTCGACGCTCCCCTGCGGGTGCTCGTCGAAGCCGGCTACGACCGCACCATCAACCCCGGCCAGCCGACGCCGGCTAAGTACCTCTACACGCCGAACCTGATCAAGACGGCGATCAACTTCGCCGTCGCCATCCCGACCGGCTGGGATGACGCGATCTCCTACGTCTCCGGGGATCCGCTCAACCGGCCGTTCCGGACCGAGCCTCAACCGGTTTATGGCGTCGGCGGCCCGCCGGTCTACGCCGGAGCGATCGATCCGTACGGACCGGTTGGGCCACCGTCGACGTCGGCCGCCGCTTCGTCTTCACCGAAAGAAGCCGTCGCACAGGCTGTCTCGGTTCCTGCGGGGCTGCACGATGGACCGTCGGCGGATCCGGTGGCGAAGCCGAGACGCACGGCCGACCTGGCGCGAGCCGACGACACCAAGGCGATCCCGGCCGATCGGGGGACCCACCCTCGGCGGGAGGCCGCCCGGCGTGCCCCGGCCGGTTCGGCCCCGGCGGGTGCAGTCCGGCAACGGAACTGATGTGGGCGCCGGTCGGGCGTACCGTGTGAGGGTGGCCCCGATCTCCCGCGCCAGGCGGATTCTGCCGGCCATTTCCAGTGCCGCTGCCCTCATTGGTGTCCCGATCGTCACCGCGCCGTCGGCGGCGGCCTGCCCGAGTGGATTCGCATCCGATCACATCACGGGCCAGTGCTACACCCCCAACTAGTTGACGACGGTCGGTGGAATCCCGTGCATTCCGGGTAGGTCGTTTGGCACCTGCCTGGGCATCCTGCAGAACCAGTCACC
>JBFYOR010000192.1:0-3482 GCA_041303695.1 Mycobacterium sp.
GGGTACGGGGTCGGGTAGGCGGCCGGCTGGGTTGGGTAGCGCTGGGATTGCGACGGCGCCCCGGGGATCACCACCGTCGAGGTCTGCGGCGGGCGCCCGGCGGCACCCTGGTGCCTGCCCACCTCGAAGCTCAGCGCCGGTCCGTCCGGGTTGCCCAGGTTCACGGTCATGCCGTCGGCGACGTCGACGGCCTGCACCCGCCGGCCGTGCGCGTACATACCGTTGAGCGAACCGTTGTCAGCGGCCGTCCAGCGGCCGTGTTCGAATCTGAGCACCACGTGCGCGCGCGACACCAACGGGTGGGCGATCCGGATGTCGGCCCGCAGGTCGCGACCCACGACGACATCGTGTCCGGCGGCGAAGGTGCGCGGCGGACCGTTATAGCGAACGGTCAGTGCTGGCGCGGAAGGGCTGCTCATCGGCGCCAACTCTAACCGCCGGGACCCCCGGTCACGACGCATCGCGTGCGCGTGTAGATGGTCGGCATGCATTTGTTGCAATGCGTACACAGGGACTTGACCGAGCGCGCCTGACCGTCGGCCATGATCCGGTTGATCAGGTCCGGCTCGGCCAGCAGCGCCCGGCCCATCGCGACGAAGTCGAAGCCCTCGGCCATCGCGGTATCCATCGCCTGCCGGTCGGTGATACCGCCGAGCAGGATCAGCGGCATGGTCAGCTCGCGGCGAAACGCCACCGCATCACGCATCAGGAACGCGTCCCGGTAGGGGTAGGAGCGCAGGAACTTGGTGCCGGTGGCCCGGATTCCCCACCGCAGCGGCGGTTTGAAGGCTGCGGAGAACTCCTTGATCGGCACATCGCCGCGGAACAGGTACATCGGGTTGACCAGTGAACTGCCGGCGGTCAGCTCCAAGGCGTCCAAGCCGCCGTCGTCCTGCAGCCAGCGGGCGGTCTGCAGCGACTCCTCCAGGTTGATGCCGCCGCGGACCCCGTCGGACATGTTGAGCTTGGCGGTCACCGCGATCGCCGGTGATCCGTCGCGCGCCACTTCGTCCCGGACGGCCCGGATGATGCCGCGGGCCACCTTCGCGCGGTTCTCCAGCGAGCCACCGAAGGTGTCGCTGCGCCGGTTGATCAGTGGCGATAAAAATGAGCTGGCCAGGTAGTTGTGGCCGAGGTGGATCTCCACGGCGTCGAAACCGGCGTCGATCGCGTAGCGCACCGCGCCGGCGTGTGCGGCGATCACCTCGTCGATATCGGCGCGGGTGGCGTGCCGGGCGAAGCGCATGGACAGCGGGTTGAAGAACCGCACCGGCGCCAGCGCGGTCGCCTTGTTGGAGCGGGCATTGGCCACCGGCCCGGCGTGCCCGATCTGGGCGCTGATCGCCGCCCCCTCGGCGTGCACGGCCTCGGTGAGACGTCGCAGTCCGCCCATCGCCTCCGGTCGCATCCACAACGCCGAGGAGTCGGTGCGCCCGCCCCGGCTGACCGCGCAGTAGGCGACCGTGGTCATGCCCACCCCGCCGGCGGCCATCGCCTGGTGGAATGCGATCAGGTCGTCGCTGACCAGCGCCCCGGGCGTGCGGGCCTCGAAGGTGGCGGCCTTGATGATCCGGTTGCGCAGTGTGACCGGACCGAGCTGGGCCGGGCTGAATACGTCCCGAACAGCGTGCATATGCAGAATGTAGCCGTGCCCGCGCAGATTCTGGACGGCAAGCTCACCCGCGACGAGATCTTCGTCGACCTAACCCGGCGGGTCGCGGCGCTGACCGCACAGGGCCGAACCCCGGGACTGGGCACCGTCCTGGTCGGCGGCGATCCGGGTTCCCAGGCCTACGTCCGGGGCAAACACTCCGACTGCGCGAAGGTGGGCATCACCTCGATCCGGCGCGACCTGCCGGCCGACATCGGTCAGGCGCAGCTTGACGACACCATCGACGAACTCAACGCCAACCCGGAGTGCACCGGTTACATCGTGCAACTACCGCTGCCGCGCCACCTCGATGAGAACGCCGCACTGGAGCGGATCGACCCGGCCAAGGACGCCGACGGCCTGCACCCCACCAACCTAGGTCGGCTGGTGCTGAACGAGCCGGCCGCGCTGCCGTGCACTCCGCGCGGCATCGTGGCGCTGCTGCGCCGCTACGACGTACCGATCGACGGCGCCCACGTCGTGGTCATCGGCCGGGGTATCACCGTCGGCCGGCCGCTGGGTCTGCTGCTGACCCGCCGCACCGAGAACGCCACGGTGACGTTGTGCCACACCGGAACCCGCGACCTGCCGTCGCTCACCCGCCGCGCCGACATCATCGTCGCGGCCGTCGGTGTCCCGCACATGCTGACCGCCGACATGGTGCGGCCCGGCGCGGCCGTGGTGGACGTCGGGGTGAGCCGGGTCGACGGGAAACTGACCGGGGATGTGGCGCCCGACGTGTGGGAGGTCGCCGGGCACGTGTCGCCCAATCCCGGTGGCGTCGGCCCACTGACCCGAGCCTTCCTGCTCACCAACGTCGTCGAGCGAGCAGAAGCGGCCCTGGCGTGATCCGGGCGCAGTGGCCGATCGTGACGGTCGCGGCGATTTTCGCGGTGGCACTGATCCTCGTCGCCGCCGGCTTCTGGCGACGCGGCGCGTTCATGATCGGCATCGGCGTCGGGGTGGCGGCCGGCTTGCGACTGCTGCTGCCCCAGGACCGGGCCGGCCTGCTGGCGGTTCGCAGTAAGAGTCTCGACTTCGCCACCATGACCACGCTCAGCGTCGTGATGATCTACACCGCGTGGACCATCGACCCGCTGGGGACCAGTTAGTCCCGCGCCTCAAGCCAGCGTCGCACGCACGCACACCGTCACGTAGGGAAGTGCGATGCCCTCGGCATTGGTCAGCGCCGGATGGGTGGCCAGCAGTTCGCGGACTTCGTCGAGGGTCCGGGTGCGCACCTCCGCCGGTGAGGTGATGCAGTAACTGCGCGAGGCGACGTAGTCGATCAGCGCCTGCGGCGTGATGTAGTTGGTCCACTCCACCTGATGGGTGGTCACGTCGGTGAACCGGTCCGGCAGGTCGACACTGGTATTGGCGATATCACGCTCGAGTCCGACGATCCGGCCGAAATCGCGGACCCAGCCCAGTCTTTCGTCGCGGGTGTTCCACACCAGCCCGAGTCGACCACCGGGCCGCAGCACCCGGGCGATCTCCGCCGTCGCCCGCTCAGCGTCGAACCAGTGCCATGCCTGCGCCACCAGTACGGCGTCAACGCTGTTGTCCGGCAGCGGAATCTGCTCAGCGGTACCCAACAGAGCGGGGGTGCCGGGCAGGGTATCGCGCAACACGTCGAGCATCTCGGCGATCGGGTCGACGGCGATGACGTTCAGGCCGCGCTCCACCAGTCGGGTGGTCAGCTTGCCGGTCCCCGCACCGAGGTCCAGCACGTCACCGGCGGCCCACTGTTCGGTGGGGGCCAGCATCCAGTCGATGGCCTCCGGCGGGTAGGACGGCCGGCCCCGCTCGTAGGCGGCGGCCTGGGCGCCGA
>JBFYOR010000193.1:0-10625 GCA_041303695.1 Mycobacterium sp.
ATCGGCAGGGTCAGCAGCAGGAAGCCGAAAGCGAAAATGCCGCCGACAACCAGCAGTGCGGCCGTGTTCTCGATCATTTCCTTCATCAGCAGCGCGGCCTCGGCCACGCCGATCGCCGAGGCGATTGTGGTGTTCTTCGTCAGCGCGATCAGCACCGAGCCCAGCGGGATGATGACCGCCCGGAATGCCTGGGGCAGCAGGATCATTCGTAGGTTCTGCCCGAACGTCAGGCCCAGCGAGCGGGCTGCCTCGGCCTGACCCACCGGCACGGTGTTCACCCCGGACCGCACCGTCTCACAGACGAATGCGGCGGTATAGGCCGCCAAGCCGAGCACCGCGAGCCGGAAGTTGCTGTCTGCGATCGAGGTCGGCGAGTTGGAGTCGACCAGGGTGATCCCCAGCGTCTGGGCCAGACCGAACGAGCAGAACAGGATGATCAGCGTCAGCGGGGTGTTGCGGACGATGTTGACGTATCCGGCGCCGATCCAGTTCAGCATCGGCACCGGCGAGAAGCGCATCGCCGCCAGCGCCGTCCCCAGGATCAGCGCTCCGATCGCAGCCAGGACGGTCAGTTTCACGGTGGTCCAGAAGGCCTTCACGATCAGCCCGCCGTACTTGCCGAGGATGTCAACCTTGGCCGCCGCACCGCCGCCGGCGGCGTCGGTGTCCAGCGGTGGGGGAGTCGGGGCGCTGATTCCGGCCGGGCCCAGGTTGCGGTCGAATGCGGCCTTCCAACTGCCGTCCTGTTGCATCTCGAGGATCGCGGCGTTGATCTTGTCGAGCAGTTCAACCTCGCCGAGTCGCAGCCCGATCCCGTAATACTCCGTCGAGAACGGCTCCCCGATGATCCTGAACGTCCCGGGGTACTGCGCTGCGAAGCCGGCCAGGATCACTTCGTCGGTGCTGACCGCGTCGATGGCTCCGTTTCGCAATGCCTCCACGCACGCCGAGTAGGTGTCGTACTGCTGCAACTGAACACCCGGGTACTTGTCCTTGATGCGTTGGGCCGGAGTCGATCCCGATACCGAACACAGCCTCTTGGCGTTAGCCAGGGACTCCGGACCGGTGATGTCGGTCTCGTCGGCCCGCACCAGCAGGCTCTGCCCGGTCTGCAGGTATGGGCCGGCAAAAGAAACCTTCTGCTTGCGCTGATCGGTGATCGAGTAGGTGGCGACGATGTAGTCGACCTGCCCGTTCTGGATCAGGGTCTCGCGCTGGCCCGACGGGGCTTCCTTCCATTCGATGTCATCCGGGGAGAATCCCAGCTTGCCGGCAACGTAGGTGGCGACGTCGACATCGAAACCGGCCATTGACCCGTCCGGCTTCTTCACCGCCAAGCCGGGCTGGTCGAACTTGGTGCCGATGGTGATCGTCTTCTCCGCGCTTCCGCAGCCGGCCAGCAGCAGGACCAGTGCCAGGCCCACCAGGGCAAGCAGCGGTAGCCGGGAACGTGAGCGCATACCCGCCCGCCTAGTGGCTCAGGATCTTGCCGAGGAAGTCGCGGGCTCGCGACGAACGCGGATTGGCGAAGAAGTCCTCCGGCGCGGCGTCTTCGACCACGCTGCCGTCAGCCATGAAGACCACCCGGTTGGCGGCGCGGCGGGCGAAGCCCATCTCATGTGTCACGACCACCATCGTCATTCCCTCGCCGGCCAGCGAGGTCATCACGGCCAGAACCTCGTTGACCATCTCCGGGTCGAGAGCACTGGTGGGCTCGTCGAACAGCATCACCTTCGGCTGCATGGCCAGCGAGCGGGCAATGGCGACGCGCTGCTGCTGGCCACCGGACAGTTGTGCCGGGTACTTCTCGGCCTGGTTTGCCACCCCGACCCGGTCCAGCATCGACATGGCCCGCTCCCGCGCCTGGTCGGTGGCGATCTTGCGCACCTTGACCGGAGCGAGCATGACGTTTTCCAGGATCGTCTTGTGGGCGAAAAGGTTGAACGACTGGAAGACCATGCCCACGTCGGAGCGCAACTGGGCCAGCTTGCGGCCCTCGGCCGGCAGCACCTCTCCGTCGATCGCGATGGTGCCCGAGTCGATGGCCTCCAACCGGTTGATGGTTCGGCACAGCGTCGACTTGCCCGACCCGGAGGGTCCCAGGACGACCATCACCTGTCCGCGGTCGACGTCGAGATTGATGTCTTTGAGCACGTGCAGGGCGCCAAAGTGTTTGTTGACGCCCTTGATCGAGATCATCGGGACCGTCCCGCCCACCATCATCAGGCGACCATACCGACGTTGGCCGGTCTTCGCCGTGCGAAGACCGCGATCACCAGCCCATCGCCAGAGGCAAGCAGTAGCGGGTCAGGCCTTAGTAGCGGTCGAGTGCGGGTGGCGCCGGGGTGGGAATTCCGGCGGGCCCGAGGTTGCTCTCGAATGCCGACTTCCAGGCTCCCTCAGCCTCCATCTTGGCCAGCGCGTCGTTGATCTTGGTCCGCAACTCGCCATCACCCTTCTTCAGCCCGATCCCGTACTTCTCCTCGGAGAAGGGCTTGCCGACGATCTTGAAAGCGCCGGGTGTCTGAGCGGCATATCCGGCCAGGATGACTTCGTCGGTCGTGACTGCGTCGATCGCGCCGTTCTTCAGCGCCTCAATACAGGCCGAGTAGGTGTCGTACTGCTGCAGTTGGACGCCCGGGTACTTGTCCTTGATGCGCTGGGCGGGCGTGGATCCGCTCACCGAACAGAGTTTCTTGTTGTTCTCCAGCGACTCCGGGCCGGTGATTTCGTTATTGCCGGCCGCCACCAGCAGGCTCTGCCCGGTGACCAGGTACGGCCCGGCGAAATCGACTTTCTCCTTGCGGGCGTCGGTGATGGAGTACGTGGCCACGATGTAGGAGACCTGATCGCTGTCGATCAGGTTTTCGCGCTGGGCCGACGGCGATTCCTTCCACTCGATCTTGTCCTCCGGATAGCCGAGCTCCTTGGCGACGTACTTGGCCACATCCACGTCGAATCCGGTCATCGTGCCGTCGGGCTTCTTCAGTCCCAGTCCGGGCTGATCGAACTTCGTGCCGATGACGATGGTGTCGCCCGTCGGTTCACCGCCGCCGCAGGCGGTGGCCGTGAAGGGCAGCGCGGCGGCAAGGACCGCAACACCGATCAGTCGCAAAGGCAGTACGGGCATCGTCGTGGGTTCCTTTCGCCCTGGTTATTCCTCAGACCTTACCGACCGTCGTGGGGCCTCCGTACCATGAACCGGATGACTACCGTGCTGCCCCTCGGACGCGGTGAATCGTCGACCTCAGCGGCCCCGCGTACTTATCAGGTGCGCACCTACGGCTGCCAGATGAACGTCCACGATTCCGAACGGCTGGCCGGCCTGCTGGAGGCTGCGGGCTACCGGCGCGCGGCCGAGGGGGTCGACGCCGATGTGGTGGTGTTCAACACCTGCGCCGTGCGGGAGAACGCCGACAACAAGCTCTACGGAAACCTCAGTCACCTGGCGCCGCGCAAACAGGCCGACCCCGATATGCAGATCGCCGTCGGCGGGTGCTTGGCCCAGAAGGACCGCGACAGCGTGCTGGCCCGGGCCCCGTGGGTCGACGTGGTGTTCGGCACGCACAACATCGGCTCGCTACCGGCGCTGCTCGATCGGGCCCGGCACAACCGCCAGGCTCAGGTCGAGATCGCCGAGGCGTTGCGGGAGTTCCCCTCGACCCTTCCGGCAGCGCGCGAGTCCGCCTACGCGGCATGGGTGTCCATCTCCGTCGGGTGCAACAACACCTGCACCTTCTGCATCGTGCCCTCGTTGCGGGGCCGGGAACTGGACCGCAGGCCCGACGACGTCCTCGCCGAGGTGCGGTCCCTGGTGGACCAGGGCGTGCTGGAGGTCACCCTGCTCGGGCAGAACGTCAACGCCTACGGGGTGTCCTTCGCCGACGGCCACCCCCGGGACCGGGGCGCGTTCGCGTCGCTGCTGCGGGCCTGCGGAAGTGTCGACGGCTTGGAGCGGGTCCGGTTCACCTCCCCGCACCCGGCCGAGTTCACCGACGACGTCATCGAGGCGATGGCGCAGACCCCGAACGTGTGCCCGGCCCTGCACATGCCCCTGCAGTCGGGCTCAGACCGGGTGTTGCGGGAGATGCGCCGCTCCTACCGGGCGGAGAAGTACCTCGGCATCATCGATCGGGTACGCGGGGCCATGCCGCACGCCGCGATCACCACCGACATCATCGTCGGGTTCCCGGGCGAGACCGAGGACGACTTCGCCGCGACTCTCGAGGTGGTCCGGCGGTCCCGTTTCGCCACGGCATTCACCTTCCAGTACTCCCCACGCCCGGGCACCCCGGCCGCTGATCTGGACGGCCAGATCCCGAAAGAGGTTGTGCAGGAGCGCTACCAGCGGCTGATCGATCTCCAGGAGGCCATCTCGCTGGAGGAGAACGTCGCACTGGTCGGCAGCACCGTCGAACTGCTGGTGGCCACCGGTGAGGGCCGCAAGGACGCCGCCACCGCGCGGATGAGCGGCCGTGCCCGCGACGGCCGGCTGGTGCACTTCACACCTGGCTCCGCCGAAGTCCGTCCCGGCGACATCGTCACCATCACCGTCACCGGTGCCGCACCCCATCACCTGATCGCCGATGCGCCGCTACTGTCATATCGGCGGACCCGCGCCGGTGACGCGACTGCAGCCGGGCGCCGGCCGCGCACCGTGGGACTGGGCCTGCCGCCGGTGGGCGCTCCGTCCGCTGGGAATGAGCCGACGATGACAGGATGTGCGCGATGACCGGATCGCCCGACGAGTTCGAGGCCTACCGGGCGGACCTGGAGGCGGCTGAGCGCCGGGTCGCAGGCGAAATCGACCCCGGGGCAAGGGCTTTGGTGGTCGCCATCCTGGTGTTTGTGCTTCTGGTGTCCTTCATCCTGCCGCACACCGGTGCCGCTCGCGGCATCAATGTCCTGATGGGCGACGACACGGCGATCGGTGTGGGGATCGCGCTGCCGTCCCGGTTGTTCACCTGGTTCGCCCTGGTGTTCGGTGTCGGATTCTCGATGCTGGCGCTGCTGACCCGGCGCTGGACACTGGCCTGGATCGCGTTGGCGGGCAGCGCGGTCGGCAGCGCTCTGGGCATGCTGGCGGTGTGGTCCCGTCAGACCGCGGCCACCGGCGATCCCGGCCCGCACATCGGCCTCATCGTGGGCTGGCTGGCCATGCTGCTGCTGACCTTCCACTGGGCGCGGGTGGTGTGGACGCGCACTGCGGTCCAACTCGCCGCTGAAGCCCAGCGCCGCCAGGACGCCGCTGACCTGCAGGCGAAATCACTGCTGGACGGCCTTGACCGGACCAACGACCGCACGAAAGCCCCGAAACCGGACGAGACTTAGCGACGGCCTGCGTCGCCGCTACCGCTTTTTCGCGACGGCCTGCGCCGCCGCGGTCGCCCACTCCCGCCACTGTGCGGCGCTGGCCCGGGCCTGTTCGGCCTCCTTGTCGCGGCCGGCCGCGGCCGCTTTCTGAGCCTGTCGTTCGAACTGCTCGGCACGGGTCCGGAACTGCTCGGCGCGGGCCTGGGCCTCCGGGTCGATCCGGCCGGCGTCGACGGCGTCTCGGACCTTCTTCTCGACGGCGCGCAACCGGCGCTCCAACTCCGGTGACCGGTCCCGGGGCGCATTGCCGATCGCGTCCCATTTCTCGGTGACGGCACGCAATGCCGCGCGGGCGGATTCCGGGCTGGACACGTCGATCTTCTCCGCCTCGGCCAGCAGCCGCTCCTTGGCCGCGCCGTTCGCGGTGAACTCGGCGTCGCGTTCGGCGTTGACCGCGTTGCGGGCGGCGAAAAACCTGTCCTGGGCTGCTTTGAACCGCTGCCACAGCGCATCGTCGTTGTCCTTCGACGTCCTGCCGGCAGCCTTCCACTGGGCGAGTAGATCGCGGAAAGCCGTTGCGGTGGCCGACCAGTCGGTGGAACCCGACAACTCCTCGGCGCGTGCGCACAGCCGTTCCTTGGCCTCGCGGACTCCGGCGCGTTCCCGGTCCAGGTCGGCGAAATGGGTGCCGCGGCGACGGTTGAACGAATCACGGGCGGCCGAGTACCGCTTCCACAGCGCGTCATCGGCCTTGCGGTCCAGGCCGGTGATGGTCCGCCATTCCTCGAGGATCGCGTGCATCCGGTCGCCGGCAGACTTCCACTGGGTCGCGTTGGCCGCCAGGTCCTCGGCCTCGGCGGCGAGTGCCTCTTTGCGCGCACGCTGCGCGGCGCGGTGCTCCTCGCGGCGTGCCCGCTCTGCCTGAGCGGTCTCATTGGCATGCTCGGCGATCGCGGCCAGCCGCCTGGCCAGGGCGTCGACGTCGCCGAGAACGCTTGCAGTGGGCAGGGACTCGGCCAAGGTGGCGGCGGCGGCCTTGATCTTGCGGGCATCCCCGGTGCCCGAGGTCAGCCGGGCTTCCATCAGGGTGATCTCGGTGGCCAGGTCGTCGAAGCGCCGACCGAAATGATCGAACGCGGCATCGGTGTCGCCGGTCTGCCAGGACCCGATAACCCGTTCTCCGGAGGCGGTGATCAGGTAGACCGTGCCGTCCTGATCGACCCGGCCGAACTTCCGAGGGTCGTTGTGCGCAGGCAACGGCCCCGCCGGCGGGTGCGGACGGGGGACGGGCCGCGCAGGGCCCGGTCGGGGGACGGGCCTGGGAGTCACGTCGACGTGTGCGTCGTCACCGGTCATCGGTCACCTACCCTCCGCGCGGGTTCCCCGCGCACCTGCCGCGCGAAGCGGCGCCGTGTGCATGGCGACCCGCCGCCCCGCGGCCGGCCACGGAGGCTATTGAACCAGTTCGCCGTCGTCCGTGTTCCCGGGTTGGCTGGTTGTGGTTTGCCCGGCTGCACGGTTGCGGGCACTCTGGCAGTCGAGACGGACCACGGGCTGGGGGAGGGAGAGGACAGTGACGAATCGTGTCTAAGGTCGATCTTGCCGTCCTGCTGGCCTTGGGAGCCGCTTTCTTCATCGCCGTCGGCGACGTCATCCACCAGCAGTCCGCCCACGACGTCACCGACGAGCCGGTCGGGCACCTGGAACTGTTCATCCGGCTACTCAAGGACCGGCAATGGTGGCTGGGCAGCCTGGTGTCCGCGCTGGGGTTCGGCTTTCAGGCCGCCGCCCTCGGATTCGGCTCGGTTCTGCTGGTCCAGGCGTTGCTGGTCACGTCGCTGCTGTTCGCCCTGCCGATCCACGCCCGATCCACCGGCCGGCCGGTCAGTCGCAACCAGTGGCTGTGGGCTGCCCTGCTGGCCACATCGGTCGCGGTGATCGTGACGGTCGGCAATCCGACCGCCGGTCATTCCCGCGCCGCGCTCGAGGTCTGGACCGGAGTGATCGCGGTCATGGGCCCGGCGTTGGTGCTGTGTGTCGTGGGTGCCCGGATGTTCGCCGGACGGCCCGCCGCCGCGGTCCTGCTCGGCCTGGTCTCGGGATCGCTGTGGGGCGTTTTCGCGGTGCTCATCAAGGGGGTCGTCGATCGTCTCAGCCACGGACTGTGGGCGGTGCTGGCCTCACCGGAGTTGTACGTCGCGGCCGCGGTGGCCGTAGCGGGCACCGCCTGGCAGCAGTCGTCGTTCCGGGCCGGGTCGCTGTCCGCGTCGCTGCCCACCATGACGGTCGCCGAACCGGTGGTCGGATCGATCCTCGGCATCCTCGTGCTCGGTGAGGCCCTGCGGCCGGGCGAGGACGGCTGGGTGGTGCTGATCGCAGCGGTGGCCGTGATGGTGGTCGCCACCGCGGCACTGGCTCGCAGCGAGGCCGATACCGGTTCCCCCGCCGTGGCCGCGGATCTTCCCGGCCCGGCCCGCTAGCGTTGGGTCCGTGTTAGCGGCCATTGCATTGACGCCCACTGCCCCGGTTCTGGTTTCGGATCTCGCCGGTTCGGCCGCCGCCGAGGTTGCCGAGGTGCGCGAAGCAGCGGTGGCGGCTGCGGCCACGCTTCCCCAGCGGTGGATCGCCGTCGGCGTCGGGCTTGTCGACGAAAGGATCGGTCCGGAAACCCGGGGCACCTTCGCGGGCTACGGCGTCGATGTGCCGGTGGCGCTCTCGCCGGAGGCCGGCCCCCGGGTCACCGCCTTGCCGCTGTGCGCGCTGTTCGGTGCCTGGCTGCGCGGGCAGGCCAATCCCCGGGCGATGGTGGAGGTTCGGGTGTGTGCCGCCGACCTCGACGCGGCGGCCGCGGTGGACCTCGGACGCTCACTGCGCGTCGAGATCGATGAGATGGGCGAACCGATCGGTGTGCTGGTGCTGGCGGACGGCGCCACCACGCTGAGCCCGTCGGCGCCCGGCGGCTACGACCCCGACGCCGAGGCGGTGCAGTCCGCACTGGATGACGCGCTGGCCGCTGCCGATGTCGCCGCGCTGGGGAGGTTGCCGGACTGGATCGCTGGGCGGGTGGCGTATCAGGTGCTCGCCGGGTTGGCCGAAACCGGACTCTGGGCCGCAACGGAATTGGCCCGCAGCGCCCCCTACGGTGTCGGATATTTCGTCGGCACCTGGGTGCCGGGCCGGCCGGGCGGCCTCGCGACGCCATGAGCCGTCCCATCGCGATCATCGGGCCGACCGGCACCGGGAAATCGGCGCTGGCTCTCGAGGTTGCCGAGAGATTGAGCGGACAGGCCGCGGTCGAGGTGATCAATGCCGACGCCATGCAGCAGTACCGGGGAATGGACATCGGCACTGCCAAACTGCCGGCCGGGCAGCGGCAGGGGATACCGCATCACCAACTCGATGTCCTCGAGGTCACCGACACCGCCACCGTGGCGCGCTATCAGCAGGCTGCGGTCGCCGATGTGGACGCCGTTGCCGCCCGCGGCGCGGTGCCGATCATCGTCGGCGGATCGATGATGTACGTCCAATCGCTGCTGGACGATTGGGCCTTCCCGGCCACCGACCCGCAGGTGCGGGCCCGCTGGGAGGATCGGCTCGGTGACTCCGGAGTGGCCGCCCTGCACGCCGAACTGGCCCGACGTGATCCGGCTGCGGCGGCGGCGATCCTGGCCACTGACGGCCGCAGGATCGTGCGGGCGCTGGAGGTCGTCGAACTGACCGGTCTGCCCTTCGCCGCCTCTGCTCCGACCATCGGGCGACCCCGCTGGGACACGGCGATCATCGGATTAGATTGGGCCACAGAGACTCTCGATAAAAGACTGGCAAAGCGCACGGAGGGCATGTTCGAGGCCGGGCTTGTCGAGGAAGTGCGCGAACTGCTCGGCAGCGGGTTGCGCGACGGCGTGACCGCGGCCCGCGCGCTGGGTTACGCGCAGGTGATCGAGGCGCTCGACGCGGCCGGCGGGCCGGCCGAACTCGACCGCGCCCGCGAAGTGACGTTCACCGGCACCCGGCGCTATGTGCGGCGTCAGCGGTCATGGTTCCGGCGCGACCACCGCATCCACTGGCTGGACGGGGCCTCGGACGGCCTCGCCGAGGCCGTGACGACACACTGGCGGGCCGTATCCTCAACCAGGTGATCTTCGCCAAGGGCCACGGCACCGAAAACGACTTCGTGGTGCTGCCCGACCCGGATGGTCGACTCGAGTTGACCGCGTCGGCGGTGACCGCGCTGTGCGACCGCCGCCGTGGTCTGGGTGCCGACGGGGTGCTGCGCGTCGTGACCGCCGCAGCGGCAGTGGCGGCGAATATCCTCGATCGGCTCCCCGTCGGGGTGGGCCCCGGCGACTGGTTCATGGACTACCGCAACGCTGACGGCTCGGTCGCGCAGATGTGCGGCAACGGGGTGCGGGTTTTCGCGCACTACCTGCGTTCCAGCGGTCTGGAGGGTCGCAGCGCGTTCGTGGTGGGGTCGCTGGCTGGGGCCAGGCCGGTCGTGGTGCATGCCGCCGATGATGTCCTCGCCGACGTGACGGTGGACATGGGCGCGGTGAACCGGCTCGGCACCAGCTGGGCGAGGGTCGGTGGGCGGCGCCTGAACGGACTCGGCGTCGACGTCGGCAACCCGCACCTCGCCTGCCTGGTGCCCGATATGTCCGAGGCCGAACTGGCGGGCCTGGACGTCGCCGCACCCGTTGAGTTCGACCGTGCCGAGTTTCCGGACGGCGTGAACGTCGAGGTGCTGACCGCGGCGCGCGACGGGGCCATCCGGATGCGGGTCCACGAGCGCGGTGTCGGCGAAACCCGGTCCTGCGGCACCGGCACGGTCGCGGCCGCGGTCGCCGCTCTGGAACACCGGGGCGAGCGGACCGGCGCGCTTCGGGTCCACGTGCCCGGCGGTGAGGTGTGCGTCGAGATCACCGAGACGAGCAGCTTCCTGCGTGGCCCGTCGGTTCTCGTCGCGCGCGGGGAACTATCCGATGCCTGGTGGGCGGCCCAGGCCTGATGGGCCGGCCGGGGACGTTATGTGGGGTGCGCAACGTTGAACCAGCATGCAACTGGGTATTTCCGTGACACGATCAAAGTCCTGCTATGACCGATCCTGACATCACCGCCCCCGGCGCCGAGCCCAGCCTCGGCGAACTGGCGCTGGAGGACCGGGCCGCGCTGCGCCGCGTCGCAGGCCTGTCCACCGAGCTCGCCGACGTCACCGAAGTCGAGTACCGCCAGCTACGTCTGGAACGCGTCGTGCTGGTCGGGGTGTGGACCGAGGGCAGCGCCGCCGATGCCGACGCAAGCCTCGCCGAACTGGC
>JBFYOR010000194.1:0-4482 GCA_041303695.1 Mycobacterium sp.
CCGACGCCGTTGATGAAAACCATTCCGGCATCGATCTTGTCGGCCACGCGCTTGGCCTGCTCAGCGTCGGTGGTGAACACATACGAGCCCAGCCCGAACGGGGTGTCGTTGGCCACCCGCACGGCCTCGTCCTCCGAGGCGACCCGGTACACCGCGGCCACCGGGCCGAACAGCTCCTCGCGGTAGGAGGGCGAGTCGGGTGACACACCGGTCAGCACCCCGGGCGGGAAATAGGCACCGTTGCGCTCGCCCGCGGAAGCCAGTTGGGCGCCATCGGCGACCGCCCGGGCGACCTGTTCGGCCAGCCGTTCAGCGGCGGCTGCCGAACACAGTGGAGCAATACCGTCGGCGGTCTCCATCACCTTTTTGGTGAACCGGTCGACGAAGTCGTCGTAGAGGTCGGCGACCACGATGAACCGCTTCGCGGCGTTGCAGGCCTGGCCGGTGTTCTCGAACCGGCCGGCCACGGCGGCGTCGATGGTGGCATCAATGTCGTCGGTGCTGAGGACGATGAACGGATCGGATCCGCCGAGTTCGAGCACCACCTTCTTGAGGTTGCGGCCGGCGATCTCGGCGACCGCCGCACCGGCGCGCTCCGAACCGGTCAGCGAGACCCCCTGAACGCGCGGGTCGGCGATGGCTGTGGCGATCTGATCGTTGGTCGCATAGACGTTGACGTAGGCCCCGTTGGGGAACCCGGCATCGTCGAAGATCTGCTGGATGGCCGCCGCGGACTCCGGGCACTGCGGGGCATGCTTGAGCACGATGGTGTTGCCCAGCACCAGGTTCGGTCCGGCGAACCGGGCCACCTGGTAGTAGGGGTAGTTCCACGGCATGATGCCCAGCAGCACGCCCACCGGACCGCGCTTGATCACCGCGCTGCCCTCGCCGTCGAGCAGGTCGATGTGCTCGTCGGCCAGGAATTTCTCGGCGTGATCGGCGTAGTAGTCGTAGATCGCCGCGCTGAAGTCGACCTCTCCGAGTGATTGCTCAACCGGCTTGCCCATTTCGCGGTTGATGATCTCGGCGAGCTTCTCCCGGCGCTCGGTGTGCAACTGGGCGACCTTTTTCAGCAGTGCCGCCCGCGCAGCCACTGTCGAGTTCTTGGACCACTCCCGGAAGGCGTTGTCGGCCGCGGCCAGCGCCTGCTCGATCTCGGCGTCGGTCGCCGTTGGATACTCCCGCTCCACCGTGCCGGTTGCCGGATTGATGACTGCGTACATGGGCTCTCCTTATGAGAATTTAGGGGTCAGCGGTCGGCAGGTTCAGAGGTCGGCGAGGATATCGGCCAGCACGTCGAGGCCCTCGAGTAACAGCTCGTCGCTGATGGACAACGGCGGAAGTAATCGCAGGATATTGCCGTAGGTGCCGCAGCTGAGCACCAGCACGCCCTGGGCATGCGCCTTGGCGCACAGCGCCTTGGTCAATTCCGGATTGGGTTCTGCGGTGCCGGATTTCACCAGTTCGACGGCGATCATCGCGCCGCGACCGCGGACATCGCCGATCCTGTCGTCGTCGGCCTGGATGCGGTGCAGCCGGTCCTTCATCACCCGCTCGATCTGCTTGGCCCGGTCCAGCATGCCGTCCATCTCGAGAGTCTCGATGGTGCCCAGCGCCGCCGCGCAGGCGACCGGATTGCCGCCGTAGGTGCCGCCCAGTCCGCTGACGTGCGGGGCGTCCATGATGTCGGCGCGGCCGGTGACCGCTGACAGCGGCAGGCCGTCGGCGATGCCCTTGGCGGTCACGATCAGGTCCGGGACGATGCCCTCGTCCTCGCAGGCGAACATCTGACCGGTGCGGCCGAACCCGCTCTGGACCTCGTCGGCGATGAACACCACATCGTTGTCGGTGCACCAGGCCCGCAGCGCGAGTAGGAATCCCGGTGCGGGAACGATGAATCCGCCCTCGCCCTGCACCGGTTCGATGATGATCGCGGCCAGGTTGGCCGCCCCGACCTGTTTGTCGATCACACTCAGCGCCCGTTCGGCGGCCAGTTCCCCGTTGGTGCCCCACTCCTTGTTGACCAGGCCGTCGCGGTACGGGTACGACATCGGTGCGCGGTAGATCTCCGGGGCGAACGGTCCGAAGCCGCTCTTGTAGGGCATCGACTTCGCGGTCAGCGCCATCGTGAGGTTGGTCCGGCCGTGATAGGCGTGATCGAAGGCGACCACGGCCTGGCGGCCGGTGTAGGCCCGGGCGATCTTGATCGCGTTCTCCACCGCTTCGGCACCGGAGTTGAACAGCGCGCTGCGCTTCTCGTACGAGCCCGGGGTGAGCCGGTTGAGGTGCTCGCAGACCTCGATGTATTCCTCATACGGAGTCACCATGAAACAGGTGTGGGTGAAGTCAGCCACCTGTTCGCGGACCGCCTCGACCACCCGCGGCGAGGAGTTGCCGATGGTGGTGACCGCGATACCCGAGCCCAGGTCGATCAACCGGTTGCCGTCGACGTCCTCGATGATCCCGCCGGATGCCCGGGCGCAGGACACCGGCATGGTGACCCCGACCCCCCGGGATACCGCGGCGACGCGGCGTTTGGTCATCTCCAGCGACTTGGGCCCGGGAATCTCGGTGAGGAGTTTGCGGCTCTGTTCGACGGCGCTGTGGCGGTTCTGTTCGATGGTGGTCACGGCTGTAACTCCTGACATTCCCGGTGCGGGCAGGGATAAAAAGCGGGGTGATGCGAGCGTAGTCGGGCGGCGCGGGCGCGCAACTGAAAACCCGGGGAGACGTCAGGGCCGGTCATCACACGGTAATCAACCGCGCTCCGGCGGCGGTCCGGACAGCGCCGGTCCGTCGGCACTGTCCACCGTCGTGAACGCAGCGACTGGCCGGCGCCGAAGCCGACGTGGGCGGTGCACCGGCCGGCCGAGGGCGACCACCGCCGCCACCGCCCACTGCTGCGGTGCGCCGAACAACCGCTTCACCGCGTGTTCCTCCCGGATGAGCATTGTCGTCAGGACACCGCCGAGGCCCTCGGCGCGCGCGGCCAGCAGGATGTTCCACACGAACGGATAGACCGACGCCCCGCCGGCGAACGAGTAGCGGTCGAGATCGCGGTCCACCGCGGCCAGTGCAGACAGGTCAGCGAACACCACCAGCAGCACTGGGACGCGGTCGAGGCCGGCGGCGAAGCCCTGATCGGCTGTCGCGGCCACCTGCTCGGAGACCGACTCGAGCGCTTCGGCCTCGGCGGCCCGGTCGTTGGTCGGGGCCCACGGCCGCAAGCCGGCGGCGCCCATCGCCAGGTAGTCACGCCACCCCGGTCGGTACAGATCGCGCAGTCGGGATCTCAGATCGGGGTCCTTCACCAGCACGACGTGCCAGGCCTGGGCATTGCCGCCATTGGGCGCGAATCGCGCGGTGTCCAGGATTCCCGCCACCGTCTCGTCGGCAACCGGGTCGTCGGTGAATTCCCGGATCGTGCCGGTGCTGCGCAGGGTGTCGATGAGGTCCACCGACCCATTCTGGGCCGATTCGCCGGCGATGGTTCGGCGGTGCGGGATCTGCGCCGGGGGGCCAATGGCACACTGGTCAATCACAGGGTCCGTGACCGCCGGTCCCGCTGCGAACACCCGCACCCGACACCGAAAGACACGAGTTGCCATGGAACTGCTGACATTCCTGCCCCTGATCATCATCATGGGGGCGTTCATGTTCTTCGCCTCGCGTCGCCAGCGCAAGGCCATGCAGGCCACCATTGACCTGCATGAATCGCTTCGCATCGGCGACCGGGTGCACACCACCTCCGGACTGCAGGCCACCATCACCGGTATTACCGACGACAGCGTCGACCTCGAGATCGCCCCCGGGGTGGTGACTCGGTGGATGAAGTTGGCGATCCGGGATCGCGTCGATGCCGACCTGCCCGAGGCCGATGAGGCGGCTGCGTTCACCAGGGCCTCCGAGCTGACCGACAGCGACGCGGACCGCCTCAAAGACTGATTTCCCGCGCTTACCCGTACCCTTTGCGGGGAGCATTCGACCGCGCGGGCGTTTTCGCGTCCGCAACGCGGCGTGCGACGCGGCATACGACTAGGAGAAACGACACGTGGCATCGTCATCGGCGCCGGTGCACCCGTACCGCTACCTGGCGCTGTTTCTGGCCCTGCTTCTCGGCGTCTACCTGCTGGTATTCCTGACGGGCGACAAGCAGGCCAAGCCCAAGCTCGGTATCGACCTGCAGGGCGGCACCCGGGTCACCCTGACCGCGCGCACCCCGGACGGCTCCCAACCGACCCGCGACGCGCTGAACCAGGCCCAGGAGATCATCGGCTCCCGGGTCAACGGCCTCGGCGTGTCCGGGTCCGAGGTCGTCATCGACGGCGACAACCTGGTCATCACGGTTCCCGGTAATGACGGCACCGCGGCCCGCAACCTGGGCCAGACCGCACGGCTGTTCATCCGCCCGGTGATCGGCCAGCCGATTCCGGTGGAGGCGATCAAGGCTCAGGCCCAACCCCCCGGGGCCCCCGGCGCACC
>JBFYOR010000195.1:0-6740 GCA_041303695.1 Mycobacterium sp.
GGCCGATCCGGAACCGCGCTGCTGTTCGTCTCCCCGCGGGAACGCCACCTGCTGAAGTCCATCGAGAAGGTCACCCGGCAGAAGGTGGTCGAAACCCAACTGCCCAGCGTCGAGGATGTCAACGCCCAGCGGGTCTCCAAGTTCCGCGACTCGATCACCGACGCGATCGGTGGACCCGGTTTCGACATGTTCCGCCGGCTGATCGAGGACTACGAACGCGATAACGACGTTCCGATGGGCGATATCGCCGCGGCCCTGGCGCTGCTGTCCCGGGACGGCGCGGAGTTCCTGATGACCGAGCCGCCGCCGGAGCGCAGGCGCGAGGACCGGCCCGGACGCGAGGACCGGCCCGATCGCGAACGCCCGGCCCGCAAGACCCGTGACGACCTGGCCACCTACCGCGTCGCGGTGGGCAAGCGGCACAAGGTCGGGCCCGGCTCGATCGTCGGCGCGATCGCCAACGAGGGCGGACTGCACCGCAGCGACTTCGGGCATATCACCATCAAGGCTGACCACTCTTTGGTCGAGCTTCCGGCGAAGTTGCCGCCGTCGACGCTGAAAGCGCTTGAGAACACCCGCATCTCGGGCATTCTGATCGAGCTGCGCCCCGATCGCAGCGGGCCTGCGCACCGCACCACCGGCGGGAAGCCGCGCCGCCGAGAGCAATGACGGCTGCCGGCGAAGTCGACCAGGGCGGCCTGGAGGCCGTTTCCGGTGTCGACCGGGTGCCCTCGCTTACCGGTGTCCGGGCCCTGGCCGCACTGCTGGTGGTGGCCACCCACGCCGCGTACACCACCGGCAAGTACACCCACGGTTTCGTCGGAGTGGTGTACTCCCGCATGGAGATCGGCGTGCCGATCTTCTTCGTGTTGTCGGGGTATCTGTTGTTCGGCCCGTGGGTGCGGGCCGCGGCGGCCGGATCGGCTCCGCCGTCGCTGACCCGCTACGCCTGGCACCGGGTGCGGCGGATCATGCCGGCCTATGTGGTGACGGTGCTGGCGGCCTACCTGATTTATCACTTCCGCGATGGCGGGCCCAATCCCGGACACAGTTGGTGGGGCCTGTTCCGTAACCTGACGCTCACCCAGATCTACACCGACAACTACGCCTTCGCCCTGCTGCACCAGGGCCTCACCCAGATGTGGAGCCTCGCGGTCGAGGTGGCGTTCTATGTGGCGCTGCCATTGCTGGCCTACCTGCTGTTGGTGCTGCTGTGCCGGCGGCGGTGGCGGCCGGGTCTGCTGCTGGCCGGACTCGGCGGGCTGGCCGCGCTGAGCCCGGCCTGGATGGTGTTTGTGCACACCACCGATGTCCTGCCCGACGGTGCCCGGCTGTGGCTGCCCGGCTATCTGGCCTGGTTTATCGGCGGCATGATGCTGACGGTGCTGGCCGCCATCGGAGTCCGGGTCTACGCCTTCGTCGCGATTCCCCTGGCGCTGGTGTGCTACCTGATCGCCTCGACCCCGATCGCCGGGGAGCCGACGACCTCGCCCGCCGGGCTGGCCCAGGCCGTGGTGAAGATCGCGTTCTATGCGGTGATCGCCACGCTGGTCGTGGCGCCGCTGGCGTTGGGTGGCTCCACTGCGGCAGGGCGCGCCCCCGGTGGCTGGTACTCGAGGGTGCTGGCCAGCAGGCCGATGGTGTGGCTCGGTGAGATCTCCTACGAGATCTTCCTGGTGCATTTGATCCTGATGGAGATCGCGATGGTGGAAGTCCTGCACTGGCGGGTCTACACCGGGTCGATGCTCGCGCTGTTCGCCGTCACGATGATTCTGACGATCCCGGTGGCGTGGGTGCTGCACCGGTTCACCCGGGTGCGCTCCTGACGGACATCAGCGGAACGACGAACTCCGCCAACATGGTCCGCTCATCTACGGTGTCGCGGCCGGGCACGGTCAGAAACGAGGTGAGCACCCGGACCAGCCAGCGGGCCCGCCGCTGAGCCGCCGCGACATCGTCGCCGTCCAGCGACAGCAGGAAACCTGCGGTCATGGCCTGCACCACATCGGAGCCCTCAGCCGCTTGCGCGCCGATCGGCGTACGGGCGAACCAGGCTGCCAGAGCGGGGTTTTCCCGGACCAGCGCCAGTGCCTGGGTCAGCGCGGCGAGGAGCCGCTCGCGCGGGTCGGCGATGGTGCCGACCAGATCGGCGAGCCGGCGGTTCAGGGCGCGGGCCTCCCGGTGAACGTAGGCGGCGTGCAGGGCCTCGCGGTTGTCGAAGTACCGGTACAGCGTCGCCCTGGAACAGCCCGCCGCCCGGGCGATATCGTTCATGGCGACCGCGGCCACGCCGCGCACGGCGAACAGTTCACCGGCGGCGTCGAGGATGCGGTCGCAGGCGGCGTCGACCCGCCGTGAACTCAGCCAGTCCGCCATCGCGGCTAGCCGATCCGGACCGGAACCGACACCGGACGACGTACGTAGTTGCCTGCGGCCCAGACGATTCCGGATTCGTCGACCTCGAGATCCGGGCAGCGCGACAATAGTTCGGTCAGCGCCACCCGGGACTGCATCCGGGCCGCGGCCGCACCCAGGCAGTGGTGTGCCCCGTGGCTGAAGGTCAGGATGTTGCGGGGCCGGCGGGTCACGTCGAACTCGGCGGCGTCCGGGCCGTACTGGCGCTCGTCGCGGTTGGCCGAGGCGTACAGCAGCAGCACCTTGCGTCCGGCGGGGATGGTCCGCCCGTCGATGGTGACGTCAGAGGTCACGGTGCGGGCCAGGCCCTGGACCGGTGAGGTGAGCCGCAGGAACTCCTCGATGGCGTCGCCGATCAACTCGGGATCCTCGATTAGCATCCGCCGCTGATCGGGGTTCTGGTCGAGCAGTTGCACTGCGCCGCCGAGCAATCCGGTGGTGGTGTCGTTGCCGCCGGCGACCATGGTGAAGGTGAAGGCCAGGATCGACAGCAGTCCGGCGGTGTCGCCGTCGGCCCCCAGCCCGGCGGCCACCAGATGCGAGACCGTGTCGTCGCCGGGGTCGGTGCGCCGCCGCTCGATCAACCCGGCGAAGTACCCCATCATCTCCAGCACGGCGTCGCTCGCACTGGCCACCCCGCCGGCCTCGCCCGAGGCCGCCACGATGGCCTCGGTCCAGCCGTCGAACTTTGCCCGGTCGGCGTCAGGCACGCCGAGATAGTGCGCGACGACCATCGACGGCAGCGGTTTGAACAACTCGGCGACGATGTCCCCGCCGCCGGCGGCGCGCAGCCGCTCGATGCGCTCGATGACGAACTCGCGGACCTTGGGTTCCACCGCCTCGACCTGGCGCGGGGTGAACCCGCGCGCGACGAGCTTGCGGAACTCGGTATGAGCCGGCGGGTCCTGCATGACCATCGGCGGGTTGTCGGCCAGCCCGATCAGCTCGAGCTCGTTGTAGGCGACGGTCAGGCCGCCGGCGGAGGAGAACGTCTCGTGGTCGCGGGCGGCGGCCCAGATATCGGCGTGCCGGGACAGCACCCAGTAATCGTTGGCCGGGTTGCCCGCTTCGACATGGTGGACCGGGTCGTGGTCACGCAGCGCCGCATACGACGGCCAGGGATCGGCCCAGCCGGCCCCGGCCCGGAGCGCGAACCGGACGGGTTGAGACATATCAGTGCTCATGTCTTATGGATACGACGAATGTGTCGGCTCGTCAAGGGCGGCATCTTTATGTCAAAGGCTGATGCTAAAGTGTCGCCATGCGCACAACCATTCGGATCGACGATGACCTCTATCGGGAGGTCAAAGCGATCGCGGCCCGTGCCGGACGCACCGTGGCTGCGGTCCTGGAGGACGCCGTCCGACGTGGACTAGACGTCTCCGAGCAGCGCACCCGTCAGCGCTACGAGGTGAGACCCACCGGAACGGGAGGGTTGCGCCCCGGAGTCAACCTGTCGTCGAACGCGGGTGTTGCCGAGATACTCGATGAGGGCGCCTCCATCGATGCGTTGCATTGACGTCAACGTCCTGGTCTACGCCCACCGGGCTGACCTGCCCCAGCACGGCGACTACCGGAGGGTGCTGGAGCAGCTGGCCAACGCCGACGAGCCTCTCGGTGTCCCCGATGCCGTGATCAGTGGGTTTCTCCGAGTGGTCACCAACCGCAGGGTCTTCAACGATCCGACGTCACCCGCGCAGGCATGGCAGAACGTGGATGCCCTGCTCGATGCACCGGCGGTGATGCGGCTACGGGCCGGTGAACGGCACTGGCCGCTGTTCCGCCGACTCGTCGAAGAGGCCGGGGTGACCGGCAACGACGTCGCGGACGCCTACTTGGCGGCCTACGCGGTGGAGAACAACGCGACGTGGCTCAGCGCGGATCGGGGATTCGCCCGATTCCCGAGCCTGCGGTACCGGCATCCACTGGATGCACCTACATGACCGCACCCGGGTTGAGAATCCCGTCGGGATCCAGCGCGTTCTTGATCCGGCGGTTCAGCTCCATCGCCTCCGGCCCGAGTTGCCCGGCCAGCCATGGCTTCTTGAGCCGGCCCACCCCGTGCTCGCCGGTGATGGTGCCGCCGAGACCGACGGCCAGGTCCATGATGTCGCCGAAGGCCTTCTCGGCCCGCGCCGTCATGGCCGCGTCGCCGGCGTCGTAGACGATCAGCGGGTGGGTGTTGCCGTCCCCGGCGTGCGCGATCACCGAGATCGTCAGGTCGGCTTCGGCGGCGATCTTGGCCACCCCGGCGACCAGGTCGGCCAGCGCCGGAAGCGGCACGCCGACATCCTCGAGCAGCAGTGAGCCCTTGGCCTCCACCGCCGGGATCGCGTAGCGGCGGGCCGCGACGAATGCCTCGCCCTCCACCGGGTCGGCGGTCGAGAAGCATTCCGTCGCGCCGGCGTCGGTGAAGACCCGGGCCATGAACTCGGCATCCTGCGCGCCGGCTTCGCCGCGGTCGTCGGAGGCGGCCACCATCATCGCCGCAGCGCTGCGGTCCAGGCCCATCTTGAGTTTGTCCTCGACGGCATTGATCGCCACGGCGTCCATGAACTCCAGCATCGAGGGCCGGATGGTTCCGGTGATGGCGACCACCGAACTGGCCGCGGCTTCCACCGAGTCGAACGTCGCAACAACTGTGGCCGAGGTGTGCTGCGGCGGGAGCAGCCGCAGGGTCACCTCGGTCACCACCCCGAGGGTGCCCTCGCTGCCGACGAACAACTTGGTCAGGCTCAGCCCGGCCACGTCCTTCAGGCGCGGGCCGCCGAGTCGCACCGCGGTGCCGTCGGCCAGCACCACCTGCAGGCCCAGCACGTAATCGGTGGTGACGCCGTACTTCACACAGCACAGGCCGCCGGCATTGGTGGCGACATTGCCGCCGATGCTGCAGATCTCATAGGACGACGGATCCGGCGGGTACCACAACCCGTGTTCGGCGACGGCCTTCTTGACCTCGGCGTTGAGCAGACCCGGCTGCACCACCGCGGTGCGGGTGACCGGGTCGACGGTGATCTCGCGCATCCGCTCGGTCGACAGCACGATGCCGCCGTCGAGTGCGCTGGCACCGCCGGACAGCCCGCTGCCGGCGCCGCGGGGCACCACCGGGATGCCATGCGCGCTGGCCCACCGCAACACCTCCTGCACCTGTTCGGTGCACGTGGGCCGGACCACGGCCATCGGCGTGCCGGCGGCCGGATCCGCGGCGCGGTCGTGACGGTAGGAGGCCAGGATGTCGGGATCGGTCACGACGACGCCGTCGGGCAGTGCGGCGACCAGAACGGCGAGCGGGTTCACGGGTCAATCGTAGGGCCCGCACCGAAGCCGCTTGCTATCCCGAGGCGACCCCGAAACGCCGGCGCAACCGGGCATGGCGGTGACCGAACAGCACGGGCACCGCCAGCCGGTAGAGGGCACCGAGGGGGGCCACCCGGCCACGCCAGGCCAGCCGGTCGGCCACCCGGCACCCGCCGGGGATCGCCGTCACCGTGCGTTCGTGTTCCCAGTGCGACTGGGTCAGCATCCTCGACTGCTCGACAAAGCGGTGGCCGGGCCCGAACTCGGCGATCGTGAGATCGTCGAAATCCACCGGCAGGAAACCGAACAGCAACAGCCAACTGCGCCCGGCCGGCCGCCCGACCGGCAGTTGGTCCAGTCGGACGCCGTCGAGCGAGCGGGGGACCGTCATCCGCAGCAGGGGCGCCAGTTCGCCGTTGACCCCGTCCATATCCGTGACGTGCCGCCACACGACGTCGGCTGTCGCCGCGAGATCCGAGGAGATGCTGAAGGCGTGCACCCAGCAAGTGTGCACCCGCTCAACTGCCGGTCGGTACCTCATCCAGCTCCCGCAATGCCGGCACCCACACGCATGTGAGAGCGATCAGCAGCACCGGCACGGCCAGCGCCAGGAACGCCGTCGTCAGCCCGAAGGCGTCCACCAGTGGACCGGCGATGATGAAGCCGACCGGGCCGGCGGCGTAGGCCATCGATGTCATCACCCCGATCACCCGGCCGCGCATCTGCGGGGGTGTCCGGGTCTGCATCACCGAGTTGTAGATCGGGCCGATGGGTCCGTACACCAGCCCGATGATGACCGACAGCACCAGAATCACCGGCAGCGGCGGCAGGAAGGCGATGATCGTGGCACCCGTGCCGAAGGTGGCGACCGCGGTCAGGACCGTGGTGCGCTTGCGGGCGATCCGGGACAGCACGGTCCAACTCAATGCGCCGATCAGTCCGCCGATCGACAGCGCCATCAGCACCCAGCCGAGTTGGGCGGGTTCATTGCGATCGCTGAAGTACTTCGGAAACAGCACGCTCTCCAT
>JBFYOR010000196.1:0-5721 GCA_041303695.1 Mycobacterium sp.
TCGAGTATCTGGAGGCGGCACTGCTGGCAGCGCTGGCCCGGCGCCGGCCGGCCGAACTGGAACGCGGGATGAGTCTGGTCGGCCCGCACCGCGACGATCTTGAGTTGCGTCTCGGCGACCAGCCGGCGAAGGGATTCGCCAGCCACGGCGAGTCGTGGTCGATGGCCCTGGCACTGCGCCTGGCGTCCTATGAACTTCTGCGCGGCGAAGGAAGTGAGCCGGTCCTCATCCTCGATGATGTGTTCGCCGAACTGGACACCGCGCGCCGCAGCGCGTTGGCCGAGGTGGCTGCGGGAGCCGAACAGGTGCTGGTGACCGCCGCCGTCGGCGAGGACATCCCGGCCGGCTGGGATGCGACCCGCATCACGGTGGCGTTGTGCGACGACGAGACCGGCCGGACATCGGCGGTGGTCGGGCCGTGACCGAACCCGATGATCCCGCCGTCCCGGAGCACCTTGCCGGGCTCTCTGGAATGGACCTGGTCCGCCGTGCACTCGAGGAGGCCCGCGCCGCCGCACGGGGGCAGGGCAAGGACATCGGTCAGGGTCGTCGTGCCACGTCGGCTCGGCGGCCCACCAGATCCGACGCCCGTCGCCGGTGGTCCGGGCCGGGGCCCGACCAGCGCGACCCCCAACCCTTGGGCGGTGCGGCACGAGAACTCGCCAAGACCCGGGGATGGTCGCCACGGGTCGCCGAGGGCACGGTCTTCGCCCAATGGGCACAGGTGGTCGGAGAACAGATCGCTGAACATGCCCAGCCGAGTGCACTGCGCGACGGGGTACTCAGCGTGACCGCTGAATCCACCGCCTGGGCGACGCAGCTGCGGATGGTTCAAGCCCAACTGCTGGCCAAGATCGCCGCC
This sequence comes from Mycobacterium sp., assembly GCA_041303695.1. Taxonomy (GTDB): domain Bacteria; phylum Actinomycetota; class Actinomycetes; order Mycobacteriales; family Mycobacteriaceae; genus Mycobacterium. The sequence continues at coordinate 863 of JBFYOR010000196.1, forward strand.
GCAGTCGGCGACGGCGTGGTGACCTCGCTGAGGATCACCGGACCGACGGCCCCGTCATGGCGGAAAGGTCCGCGACACATCTCCGGCCGGGGTCCCCGCGATACTTACGGCTGAGGATCTCCCAGGCCGGGCAGGCGTCACTGCACCAGTGGTTGACCTTCCGAGATCCAACCCTTGGTGCCGCTCTTCAGTTCGAAGATGGTCGTGATGCCGGCATCGGTCATTGCCTCCACGGCCGGCTGGGACCGATTGCCACTGCGGCAGTAGACGGCGTAGGTCGCGTTCGGATCCAACTCGGCGACGCGCGCGGAGAAGTCCGAGCTCTGCACCGGAATGTTCACCGCACCCGCAATATGGCCGTCCGCGAACTCTTCCGGGGTGCGGACGTCGATCACCTGGACCTCCGGTGACCCGGCCAGGGTGGCGAACTCCGCAACCCCCACCCGGACCGGTCCGCCGACCTGCCCCACTTCGGCATTGGCAGTGGTGGCAGTGGAATTGGAGGAACAACTGGTCACCGCACCCGGCAGTACGAGCGCGGCGGCGCAAGCCGCGAGGGCAATACCCCTGGACATCCTTTTCATACCCCCCAGGGTATAGGAATGCTGGCGCGAACACCACCCCGGGGGCGCAAACGACGCCAACGGCCCAAAATGATGCGTCTCAGCGACACCAGAACCGCATCTGTGAGCGTTTCCGCCGTGCGGACGCCTCCCGATCGGAGAAATGCGGCACACGGCGCAATTAGGTGTGCAGAAACGCAGCCGCAGGATCGGTCCTGTCCCCCATTCCCGGTAGACTGTGACAAGAGATTCGCTCGCCTGACAATCCCGAGGAGACCCGTCCGACCGTGGCTGCCCCGAAGAAGAAGCACGACGAGGAATACGGTGCCGGATCCATCAAGATTCTTGAGGGCCTCGAGGCTGTCCGCAAGCGTCCCGGCATGTACATCGGCTCGACCGGCGAGCGTGGCCTGCACCACCTGATCTGGGAGGTGGTGGACAACGCGGTCGATGAGGCGATGGCCGGCTACGCCGACCGCGTCGACGTCCGCATTCTCGAGGACGGCGGCGTGCAGGTCACCGATAACGGCCGCGGAATCCCGGTGGCGATGCATGAGTCCGGGGTGCCGACGATCGACGTCGTGATGACAGTGCTGCATGCCGGCGGAAAGTTCGAGGAGGGTGCCTATCAGGTGTCCGGCGGCCTGCACGGCGTCGGCGTCTCGGTGGTCAACGCGCTCTCCAGCCGGCTGGAGGCAGATGTCTGCCGCGACGGCTACGAGTGGTTCCAGACCTACGACAAGTCCATGCCCGGCTCGATCAAGCAGGGCGAGGCGTCCACGAAGACCGGTACCACCATCCGGTTCTGGGCCGACCCGAACATCTTCGAAACCACCGACTACGACTTCGAGACCGTGGCCCGCCGGCTTCAGGAGATGGCCTTCCTCAACAAGGGCCTCACGATCGACCTGATCGACGAGCGGGTCACGGCCGAGGAAGTGGTCGACGAGGTGGTCAGCGACACCGCCGCGGCGCCCAAGTCAGCCGAGGAGCAGGCCGCCGAGAGGGCCGCCGCCAAGCCGAAGGTCAAGCACCGCACCTTCCACTATCCCGGTGGCCTGGTGGACTTCGTCAAGCACATCAACCGCACCAAGCAGGCGATCCACCAGAGCATCGTCGACTTCTCCGGCAAAGGTGTCGGGCACGAGGTTGAGGTGGCCATGCAGTGGAACGCCGGGTACTCGGAATCCGTGCATACCTTCGCCAACACGATCAACACCCATGAGGGCGGCACCCATGAGGAGGGATTCCGCGCTGCTCTGACAACGGTCGTCAACAAGTACGCCAAAGACAAGAAGATTCTCAAGGACAAGGATCCGAACCTCACCGGTGACGACATCCGCGAGGGTCTGGCGGCCGTGGTCTCGGTGAAGGTCGCCCAACCGCAGTTCGAGGGTCAGACCAAGACCAAGCTCGGCAATACCGAGGTCAAGTCGTTCGTGCAGAAGATCTGCAACGAGCAACTCAGCCATTGGTTCGAAGCCAATCCGTCTGACGCCAAAATTGTTGTGAACAAAGCAGTTTCGTCGGCACAAGCCCGCCTCGCCGCCCGGAAGGCCCGCGAGTTGGTCCGTCGCAAGAGCGCTACCGATATCGGCGGGCTGCCCGGCAAGTTGGCCGACTGCCGCTCCACCGATCCGGTGAAGTCGGAACTGTATGTCGTGGAGGGCGACTCGGCCGGCGGTTCGGCCAAGAGCGGCCGGGACTCGATGTATCAGGCGATTCTGCCGTTGCGCGGCAAGATCATCAACGTCGAGAAGGCGCGAATCGACCGGGTGCTGAAGAACACCGAAGTCCAGGCCATCATCACCGCCCTGGGCACCGGCATCCACGACGAGTTCGACCTGTCCAAACTCCGGTACCACAAGATCGTGCTGATGGCCGATGCCGACATCGACGGACAGCACATCACCACCCTGTTGCTCACGCTGTTGTTCCGCTTCATGAAGCCACTGATCGAGGCCGGACACGTCTTTCTCGCCCAACCACCGTTGTACAAGCTGAAGTGGCAGCGGTCCGAGCCGGAATTCGCCTACTCCGATCGCGAACGGGACGGACTGCTCGACGTCGGCGCCAAGGCCGGCAAGAAGATCAACAAGGACGACGGCATCCAGCGCTACAAGGGCCTCGGCGAGATGAACGCCAAGGAACTGTGGGAGACCACGATGGATCCGACCGTGCGGGTGCTGCGTCGTATCACCCTCGACGACGCGGCCGCTGCCGACGAACTGTTCTCGATCCTGATGGGTGAGGACGTCGAAGCCCGCCGCAGCTTCATCACCCGCAATGCCAAAGACGTTCGCTTTCTTGACGTTTAGCGCCGAACTTTTAGCCAGTTAGGGAATCGCACATGACCGACACCACACTGCCGCCTGACGGAACCGCCGGCGACCGGATCGAACCGGTCGACATTCAGCAGGAGATGCAGAACAGCTACATCGACTACGCCATGAGCGTGATCGTCGGACGAGCGTTGCCGGAGGTCCGCGACGGGCTCAAACCCGTGCACCGCCGGGTTCTCTACGCGATGTACGACTCCGGGTTCCGGCCCGAACGCAGCCATGCGAAATCGGCACGCTCGGTGGCCGAGACGATGGGCAATTACCACCCGCACGGCGACTCCTCCATTTACGACACCCTCGTCCGGATGGCCCAGCCGTGGTCGCTGCGCTATCCCCTGGTCGACGGACAAGGTAACTTCGGCTCCCCCGGCAACGACCCGCCGGCCGCGATGAGGTACACCGAAGCCAAGCTGACCCAGCTGGCCATGGACCTTTTGCGTGAAATCGACGAGGAGACAGTCGATTTCGTCCCGAACTACGACGGCCGGGTGCAGGAGCCGACGGTTCTGCCGAGCCGGTTCCCGAACCTGCTGGCCAACGGCTCCGGCGGTATCGCGGTCGGGATGGCGACCAATATCCCGCCGCACAATCTCCGCGAACTGGCCGACGCCGTGTACTGGTGCCTGGATAACTATGAGGCGGACGAGGAATCGACCCTGGCCGCGCTGATGGAGCGGGTCAAGGGACCCGACTTCCCCACCGCCGGGCTGATCGTGGGAACCCAGGGCATCAACGACGCTTACACCACGGGCCGCGGATCGATCCGGATGCGTGGTGTGGTGGAGATCGAGGAGGACTCCCGCGGTCGGACCTCGCTGGTCATCACCGAGCTGCCCTATCAGGTCAACCACGACAACTTCATCACCTCGATCGCCGATCAGGTCCGCGAGGGCAGGATGACCGGGATCTCGAACATCGAGGACCAGTCCAGCGATCGGGTGGGCCTTCGGATCGTTGTCGAGGTCAAGCGCGACGCGGTGGCCAAGGTGGTGCTCAACAACCTCTACAAGCACACCCAGTTGCAGACCAGTTTCGGCGCCAACATGTTGTCGATCGTCGACGGTGTGCCGCGCACCCTGCGACTGGATCAGATGATCCGGTACTACGTCGAGCACCAACTCGAGGTCATCTTCCGGCGTACCACCTTCCGGCTGCGCAAGGCCAACGAGCGGGCCCACATCCTGCGCGGCCTGGTCAAGGCGCTGGACGCCCTCGATGAGGTCATCGCGTTGATCCGGGCCTCGGCGACGGTCGACATCGCCCGCCAGGGCCTGATCGACCTGCTCGACATCGACGAGATCCAGGCCCAGGCCATCCTCGATATGCAGCTGCGCCGCCTGGCCGCACTGGAGCGTCAGCGCATCGTCGAAGATCTGGCCAAGATCGAGGCGGAGATCGCCGACCTCGAGGACATCCTGGCCAAGCCGGAACGTCAGCGCGCCATCGTGCGAGACGAACTCAAGGAGATCGTCGAGAAGCACGGCGACGACCGGCGAAGCCGAATCATCCCCGCCGACGGCGATGTCTCCGACGAGGACCTGATCGCACGCGAAGAAGTGGTCGTCACGATCACCGAGACCGGCTACGCCAAACGCACCAAGACCGACCTGTACCGCAGCCAGAAGCGCGGCGGCAAGGGGGTGCAGGGCGCCGCCCTCAAGCAGGACGACATCGTTCGGCACTTCTTCGTCTGTTCCACCCACGACTGGATCCTGTTCTTCACCACCCAGGGCCGGGTGTACCGGGCGAAGGCCTACGAGCTTCCGGAGGCGCTGCGGGCAGCCCGCGGCCAGCACGTGGCCAACCTGCTGGCGTTCCAGCCCGAGGAGCGCATCGCCCAGGTCATCCAGATCAAGAGCTACGAGGACGCGCCGTATCTGGTGCTGGCCACCCGCAACGGGCTGGTGAAGAAGTCCAAGCTGACAGACTTCGACTCCAACCGGTCCGGCGGCAT
>JBFYOR010000197.1:0-2943 GCA_041303695.1 Mycobacterium sp.
GATCTCAGCGGCTGGGCCGGTTCGCGTTGCGCGCCAGGCGGTTCCGGCCCACAGGTTGGTGGCCTGCGGGTCCTCGGCCCTCAGCGACGCTGCGCGAATGGGGCCGGTGATCTGGTTGACCTGGGGGTAGCCCGGCGGCGCGGCGTCGCTGTACCGGGCGGTGAAATCGTTGGCCAGACTGCGTGCGTACCGGCCGGAGAAGGCCCGGGTGATCACGGTCTCGGTGAACCGCTCATCGCGCAGTGCCCGCCGGTGTACCGGGTGGGTGCCGGCTTCATCAGCCAGCAGCAGCGCGGTGCCCACCTGCGCCGCCACCGCGCCCACGGCCAGCACACCGCGGACAGCGGCACTGTCACTGATCGCCCCGGCGGCGACGACGGGCAGGCCCAGCCGTGCGGTCTGGGCCAGCAGGAGATCCAGCGGCACATCGGGGGGCATTCGGTCGGCGGCGAAGACGCTGCGGTGCCCGCCGGCCGCGGGGCCCTGCACCACCAGCGCGTCGGCGCCAGCCGCTACCGCATGTTCGGCCTCCCGGCGGCTGGTGACGGTGACCATCGTCAGCACGCCAAGGCCACGCAGTAGGGCGAAGACATTCGACTCGGGGCAGCCGAAGGTGAACGACACCGCCTCGGGTGCGGTATCGGCGATCACATCGAGCTTGGCCGGCCAGTCGTCGTCATCGGGTCGTAGCCAGCCAGGTTCGACACCGTAGCGCTGCGCGAGCGGCACCAGCAGTTCGCGGTAGCCGTCGAGCTGTTCGGTCGTGGCGATACAGGGTTGCGGGACAAAGAGATTGACCCCGAGTGGTCCGCCGGTCAACGCACGCGCGGAGACGATGTCCTCGGCTAGGCGCTGGGCAGTGAGGTATCCGGCCGGCAGGTTCCCCAGGCCGCCGGCGCGCGACACCGCGGCAGCCAGTGCCGGGGTGCTGGGTCCGCCGGCCATCGGCGCCCCCAGGATGGGCAGCGTCAGATCGGCCAGGCGGAAGGACAACAGCTAGCCTGCGATCGCCCGCAGTTGTTGTGGCAGCGATCGTTTGGTCCGATATGGGCCGAGGACCGCCGCGCCGAACCGCCCCGACAGCACGGTGCGGGCCACCGCGTTGACCTCGTCGGTCGTCACGGCCTCGATGCTTCGCAAGGTGTTGGCGACGCTGCGGTATCGGCCATAGTTCAGTTCAGTGCGGCCGAGTCGGTTCATCCGGGAGGCAGAATCCTCCAGTCCCAGTAGCAGTCCGCCGCGCAGGGAGCCTTTGGCGATGCGGCACTCGGCGTCGGTGATGCCGTCGCGGGCCACGTTCTCGAGCACCTCCGCGGTCAGCCGCACCACTTCGCCGAACCGTTCCGGCAGGCACCCGGCATAGACCGAGAACGTACCGCTGTCGGAGAACGTGTCGATGGCCGAGTAGACGGAGTAGGCCAGCCCGCGGGTCTCCCGGATCTGTTGGAACAGCCGCGAACTCAAGCCGCCGCCGACTGCGGTGTTGAGCACCAGAAGGGCCCACCGGTGCGCCCAGTTGCGGCCCGGCACCCGCACACCGAGGGTCAGGTGGGTCTGCTCGGAGTCTCGGTTTATCAACGTCAGAGCGGGGCTGCCGACCAGCCGGCCGGCCCCCTTGCGCGGGGGCAGCGGCGTGCGGCCCTTGATCAACCGGGCACCGAAGTACTCCCGGGCCAGCGAGACGACGTGGGCGTGGTCGACATTGCCGGCCACCGCCAGGACCATCCGCTCCGGGATGTAGCGGCGGCTATGGAAAGACCGCAGCTGACTGCGCGTCATCGCCGAGACCGACTCCACGCTGCCGATCACCGGCCGGCCCACCGGGTGGTCGCCGAACATGGCCGACAGGAACTCATCGCCCAGGGTGTCCTCGGGATCGTCATCGCGCATGGCGATCTCCTCGAGAACGACATCACGCTCGAGTTCGACGTCGCCGGCTGCGCACACACCGTTGAGCACCACATCGGCGACCATGTCGACGGCCATTTCCAGGTCGTCGTCGAGGACATGGGCGTAGTAGCAGGTGTGCTCTTTGGCCGTGAAAGCGTTCAGCTCACCGCCGACAGCGTCGACCGCCTGGGCGATCTCAACCGCGCTGCGCGTCGGGGTCGCCTTGAACAACAGGTGTTCCAGGAAGTGGGCGGCACCGGCGACGGTGGCACCCTCATCCCGGGATCCGACGTTGACCCACAGGCCCACCGAAGCCGACCGCACCGACGGCACGAACTCGGTGACGACCCGCAAGCCGCCCGGCAGGACGGTCCGACGAATCGTCGAACCGTCCCGCTGGCCTGCCTTAGCTGCTGGCGGTCGCGGCATCGGCGGGTGCCGGTGCGGCGTCCCCTGCTGCTTCGGTGTCGTCGCCGACCGGGATCAGCGAGATCTTGCCGCGGTTGTCGATATCGGCGATCTCGACGCGGAGCTTGTCGCCCAGCTTGACCACGTCCTCCACCTTGGCGACCCGCTTGCCGCGGCCCAGCTTGGAGATGTGCACCAGGCCGTCACGGCCCGGCAGCAGCGAGACGAACGCGCCGAAATCGGTGGTCTTGACGACGGTTCCGAGGAACCGCTCGCCGACCTTCGGCAGCTGCGGGTTGGCGATCGCGTTGATCATGTCGATCGCCGCCTGCGCCGAGGCGCCGTCGGTGGCACCGACGAACACCGTGCCGTCGTCCTCGATCGAGATCGAGGCACCGGTCTGCTCGGTGATCGAGTTGATCATCTTGCCCTTGGGCCCGATCACCTCGCCGATCTTGTCGACCGGCACCTTGATGGCCGTGACGCGCGGTGCGTACGGGCTCATCTCGTCGGGTGCGTCGATTGCCTCGGCCATCACCTCGAGGATGGTGGTCCGGGCGTCCTTGGCCTGGGCCAGTGCGCCGGCGAGCACACTCGAGGGAATGCCGTCGAGCTTGGTGTCCAACTGCAGCGCGGTGACGAAGT
>JBFYOR010000198.1:0-2559 GCA_041303695.1 Mycobacterium sp.
CCGGAGAAGTCGACGATGGGGAGTTGCGGGAACGCAGCGGTGAGCGCGACGGCGGGTGAGGCGACCGTGATCGGCGGCGGACCGTCCGTCGGCGCCACCACGGCGGCACCCGTGGCGGCCAGCACCAGACCGGCCGCAAGTCCTGCGGAGAGGTGGGAACGGACGGACACGATCATGCGGGCTACTCCCTGACTGGCGTTTGCTGTCATCCGACGTTCCCACTGTAGGCGGTGGGCCGGGCCACCTCACGTCTCGACGCGCTGCGGCCTAGATGTACCTAGACCTTCCAGACGCCGATCTGGTTGCCCAGGAACCCGCCCAGGATGATCTCGGCTATCTGCGCGCCGGGGGGCACGTCGAAGGCGATCGGGCCGGAGAGTGTCTGGCCCTCGGCGACGTCGGCGATCGGCAGCGCGTTGGCCACGTTGTTGCTCCACGCCAGGTGCTTGCCCTCCGCGCTTCGGGCGCTGAACTGCCCCGGAGTGACTTTGATGATGCCCGACCTCGACTCGACCGTCACATCGGCCGCGTACAGCACCCCGGTGACCAGTGCCGGATTCAGCGGCTTGACCGGGCGGATGTTGGACACCGTGTAGCGGGCCTGCCCGGTTCTGGAGGCAACCACCAGCGCTGAGCCCAGGGCGACCTCCGGCGGTGGCTCCGGCGGGGCCGGCGACGGTGGCGGGGGCGGCGGCGGACTGGCCACCGGACTCGTGGCAGCCCCGTCTCGGATGCGGCGCACGACGACGAAGGTGGTGGCGGAGGCCGCCGCGATGAGCCCAACCGCGATGAACCCGCGGCGCGACACCGCAATGCCGGTGGTGGGCGGTTCGGCGCCGTCATGCCACTGCTGGCCGTCCCAGAAGCGTTGGTCGAGCTGGCCGGACGGATCGGGATACCAGCCCGGTGGCGCCGCGGCCGGAACGGGGCGGGGGACGGCCACCGTGGCGGGTTCCTGCTCGGCGGCCAGGGCCAGGGCCGCGGCGAAGTCCTCACAGCGCGGGTACCGGCTGGCGGGATCCTTGGCCAGGGCGCGGGCGAGAACCGGTTCGAGGGCGACGAGATCGGGCCGGCGTACGTGCAGCGGCGGCGGCGCGGTGTGCAGATGGCTGCTGATGATCGTCGCGGGGTTGGAGTTCGGAAAAAGGGTTTCGCCGGAGAGCAGGTGGTAGGCGGTGGCGGCCAGCGCGTACTGGTCGGCGCGACCGTCGATCTGATAGCCCAGTAGTTGTTCGGGGGCGGTGTAGGCGACGGTCCCGACCGCCATCTCTGCCGAGGTCAGCTCAAGCTCATCGTCGGCGCCGCGGGCAATGCCGAAGTCGGTCAACAGGATTCGACGTGTTTTCGGCTCGTCGATATCGGTGAGCATGATGTTGGCCGGTTTGACGTCGCGGTGCAGCAGTCCGCGGTCGTTGGCATAGTCCAGGGCTGAGGCGATGGCCCCGACGATCGCCACCACCAACTCCTTGGGCATCCCGGACGGATACTGCCGGGCCAGCAGCCGGCCGGCGTCCTGGCCGTCGATGAAGTCCATCGCGATCCACAGCCGGCCGTCGACATCGCCACGGTCGTGGACCCCGACGATGTTGGGGTGCCACAGGCCGGACGCCAGATCCGCCTCGCGCAGGAACCGGGCCCGGAACTCCGGGTCCGCCGAGGTGTCCAGGCGAAGCAGTTTCAGCGCGTCGCGCCGGGGGAGCCGGGGATGCTCGGCGAGGTAGACCTCGCCCATGCCGCCGACACCGAGGACGCTGATGATCCGGTATCCGGCGAACGTCTCGCCGCTAGTCAGCCTCGTCATATCCTGTTCGCTGCCATCGTCGACCGGCTCAGATGAACAGCGTAGTCCCGGACTCCTGGGCCTCGCCGAGGAACGTCGCGACACCGCCGAACTCCACCCCGTCGATGAGATCGGACTCGGCGATGCCCAGCAGTTCCATCGTCATCGTGCAACCGATCAGCCGTGCCCCGCCCTGCTGGGCCGCGGCGATCAGCTCGGCGAGATCGGGAACGTTGTGGTCGTGCATGACCTTCTTGATCATCGACGCCCCGGCACCGGCGAAGTTCATCGTCGATAGCGGCAGGTCGTCGGCGCCGGCCGGCATCATCACCGACATCACCTTCTCCAGCGCGGTTTTGTCCCGCTTGGGCGCATCGGGGCGGCGCAGCGCGTTGAGACCCCAGAACGTGAAGAAGATCGACACCCGCTCACCCATCGCCAGCGCGCCGTTGCCGATGATGAACGCGGCGATCAGCTTGTCCAGATCGCCGGAGAACACCACCATCGAGGTCTTGTTGCGCACCGGGGCGGCGGCGGTGCTGACCCCGGCTCCGCCTTTGCGCAGCGTCGCCACGTAACCCGGTCCGTGCGGGGCGATCTCGACCAGCCGGTGGCCGTTCTTCGACGCCCACGCCGGCGCGTCGAGAGCGAAACCGGGATCGGACACCGTCACCCGGACCTCGTCGCCGGCAGTGAGGTCGGCCATCGCCTGGGACAGCTTCATGATGGGCCCCGGGCAGGCCAGGCCGGTGCAGTCCAGGTCGATCACCGTCCCGGCG
>JBFYOR010000199.1:0-4882 GCA_041303695.1 Mycobacterium sp.
CACACTGGCCGAGTTGCTCGAGGCCAACGCCACCGACATGGTGGCCGAAGAGGTCAGCCAGACCGGCAAGCCGGTCCGGTTGGCAACCGAGTTCGACGTTCCGGGCAGTATCGACAACATCGCCTTCTTCGCCGGGGCGGCGCGGCATCTGGAGGGCAAGGCCACCGCGGAGTACTCCGCGGATCACACCTCCTCGATCCGTCGGGAAGCGCTGGGTGTGGTCGGCACCATCACCCCGTGGAACTACCCGCTGCAGATGGCGGTCTGGAAGGTCATCCCGGCATTGGCTGCGGGATGTTCGGTGGTGATCAAGCCGGCCGAGCTGACCCCGCTGACCACCCTGACGCTGGCCCGACTGGCCTCGCAGGCCGGCCTGCCCGACGGGGTGTTCAACGTCGTCACCGGAGCCGGCGGCGATGTCGGCCATGCCTTGGCCGGGCACCCCGACCTCGACATCGTGACCTTCACCGGGTCCACCCCGGTGGGCCGAAAGGTGATGGCGGCAGCCGCCGTTCACGGCCACCGCACCCAACTCGAACTCGGTGGCAAGGCACCGTTCTTGGTGTTCGACGACGCCGACCTCGACGCCGCCGTACACGGTGCGGTGGCCGGGGCGCTGATCAACTCCGGGCAGGACTGCACCGCGGCCACCCGGGCGATCGTGGCGGCCAACCTCTACGACGATTTCGTGGCCGGGGTGGCCGATCTGATGGGCAAGGTCGTCGTCGGCGACCCGGAGGATCCCGACACCGATATGGGTCCGCTGATCTCCCATGCGCACCGCGACCGGGTCGCCGGCGTCGTGGCGCGCGCCCCGGGCCAGGGCGCCCGGGTCGTCACCGGCGGCGCGGCACCGGAGGGGCCGGGTGCGTTCTACCTGCCGACCCTGCTGGCCGATGTGGCCGAGGACTCCGAGGCCTATCGGGAGGAGATCTTTGGGCCGGTGCTGACCGTGCGGCGTCACGATGGCGACGATGACGCGCTGCGACAGGCCAATGACACCGTCTACGGTCTGGCGGCCTCGGCGTGGACCCGCGACGTCTACCGGGCCCAGCGCGCGTCGCGGGAGATCAAGGCGGGCTGCGTGTGGATCAACGACCACATCCCGATCATCAGCGAGATGCCGCATGGCGGAGTGGGCGCCTCCGGCTTCGGCAAGGATATGTCCGACTACTCCTTCGAGGAGTACCTCACCATCAAGCATGTGATGAGCGATATCACCGGCGTCGCGGAAAAGGGTTGGCACCGAACGATTTTCAAGCTGCGATGAGCGCTTGCGCGAAGAGCCACATGCTGCGATGAGCCCAGGGCGCTAACGGTTTTTGGTGAATTCCTCGCCGGTCTCCGGGTTCACTGCGGTCTCACCCGGCGGGAGGTTGGACAGGTCCGGGGCGATCACCGTGGGCATGTCACCGGAGTCCGGCAGGCCCAGCGTCGGCTCCACTGCGGTCGCGGGCTCGAGCACCAGGTCCGCACTTGAGCGCCGGGACAGCGTCAGGCCGTGGAAGAAGTCCGGTGAGGCGAGCCACCACAGCACCATCATCGCCACCCCGAGTACCAGCGCGCCGATGCCCACCACGGCGACTGCGCCGAACCCGAAGATCGTCACGTTATTGCCGTCGTCATCGGTGAGCCAGTCCGGCTTGGCGTACTGGATCAGGCCGTAGACGAACACTGCCGTCAGCAGCAGACCGCCGGACAGTGGCACCACCCCGCGCATCAGGAAATCGCGCGCGGAGTCGGTCAGGTTCCTGCGGTAGAACCACGCGCAGGCGAAGCCGGTCAGGCCGTAGTAGAACGCGATCATCAGGCCCACCGAGCCGATCAGCGCGGTCAGCAGGTTCGGGCTGATCAGGGTGAACAGCAGGTAGAAAAGCACCGAAACCGCGCCCATCGCGATCGTCGAGGTAGTGGGCGTCAGGTACCGGCGGTGGATCTTCGCGAACGAGCTGGGCAGCGCGCGGTATACGCCCATCGACAGCGTGGTGCGGGCAGTCGGCAGGATCGTGGTCTGAGTCGATGCTGACGCCGAGGTCAGGATGGACGCCGCCAGCAGTATCAGGGCGATCTTGCCCAGCACGCTGTCACCGAACAGGTCCTGGCCCACCGCGGCGAACACGTCGTCGGCGTTGTCCTGATTGCCCAGGCCTACCCCCTCGGTACCGACTCCGGCGAACGCGATGGTGGACACCGACACCAGGACGTAGGTGGCCAGCAGTAGGAAGGTGGAGATCACCGCGGCCCGTCCGGGGGTGCGGCCCGGGTCGTCGGATTCCTCATTACACGCCACCGCGGTGTCCCAGCCCCAGTAGATGAAGATCGCCGTGAGCACGGCCGGTGCGATCACGGTGGAGAAGTCCAGTCCGGCCGGCCAGAACCAGTCCAGCGACGGCGTAAGTGAGTACGACTCAGCGGTACCGGTGTAGACCTTGAACAGCGCGACGACGGCGAATGCCAGCAGGACGACCATTTCGATGCCGAGCAGGCCGTATTGCAGCCGGGCGGACACCTCGATGCCGCGGTAGCAGATATAGGTCATCACGACGATCCAGATGACGCCGGCCACGGTCGACCACAGGGTGCTGTTGGCCAGGTCGGCAGCGCCGAAAAGGTGGAACGAGTAGGAGCCGGCGATCTGGGCCAGGTTGGCCATCACGATGACGTCGGCGGCGATGATGCCCCAGCCGCCCATCCAGCCGACCAATGGCCCGAACGCCCGCGACGCCCAGGTGAAGGTCGTGCCGCAATCCGGTTCGGCCTTGTTGAGTTCCTGGTAGGCCACCGCGATCATCCACATCGGGATGAACGCCATCAGGATGATCGCCGGAGCCTTCACCCCGGCCAGCAGCGCGCCACCGCTGGCGATGATCAGACCGAGACTGGCGGCCAGCGAATAGGCCGGCGCGGTGGACGCCATCCCGACGACGATGCTGGACACCAGACCCAGCGCGCCGCCCTTGAGGCCCTTGCTGTCGACGGACGAACCAGTCTCGAAGGTGATTTCGCCCTTGCTCATGGCGTAGGACAGTACGTCAGCGCGCGAATATAAGCGCGCGCTTAACCTCCTGGATGGCCTTGGTGACCTCGATGCCGCGCGGGCAGGCGTCGGTGCAGTTGAATGTGGTGCGGCAGCGCCAGACTCCGTCGACCTCGTTGAGGATCTCGAGTCGCTCAGCGGCGCCTTCGTCCCGGCTGTCGAAGATGAACCGGTGGGCGTTGACGATCGCGGCCGGGCCGAAGTAGCTGCCCTCGTTCCAGAACACCGGGCAACTGGTGGTGCAGCAGGCGCACAGGATGCACTTGGTGGTGTCGTCGTAGCGGGCGCGGTCGGTCTGGCTCTGGATGCGTTCCTTGGTCGGCGGGTTGCCGCTGGTGATCAGGTAGGGCTTCACCCGGCGGAAGGCGTCGAAGAACGGCTCCATGTCGACCACCAGGTCCTTCTCCACCGGTAGTCCGCGAATGGGCTCGATGGCGACGGTCAGCGCCTTGTCGGCCTTCTTCGGCAGCAGATCCCGCATCAGCACCTTGCAGGCCAGCCGGTTGACGCCGTTGATCCGCATGGCGTCCGAACCGCACACCCCGTGCGCACACGAGCGCCGGAAGGTCAGCGTCCCGTCCAGGTAGCTCTTGGCGTACATCATCAGGTTGAGCAGCCGGTCCGTCGGCAGGCACGGCACCCGGAAACTCTGCCAGCCGCCGGTGTCGGCGTACCGGTCCGGGTTCTCCGGGTCGAAGCGGGCGATCTTCAGCGTCACCATCACCGCGCCCGGCGGGATCGGAGGCAAGGTCTCGGTCATCTAGTACTTGCGCTCCATCGGCTCGTAACGGGTCTGGACCACCGGTTTGTAGTCCAGCCGGATATCGCTCAACAGATCCCGGCCTTCCTTGAAGGCCATCGTGTGGCGCATGTAGTTGGTGTCGTCGCGGTTGGGGTAGTCCTCGCGGGCATGGCCGCCCCGGGATTCCTTGCGGTTGAGCGCGCTGACCACCGTCACCTCGGCCAACTCCAGTAGGAAGCCCAGCTCGATGGCCTCCAGGAGATCGCTGTTGTAACGCTTCCCCTTGTCCTGCACCGTGATCCGTGAGTAGCGCTCCTTGAGGCCGTGGATATCGGTGAGCGCCTGCTTGAGGGTCTCCTCGGTGCGGAACACCGCGGCGTTGTTGTCCATCGACTGCTGCAGTTCGGTGCGGATGTCGGCGACCCGCTCGTTACCGTGCTCGGAGAGGATGTCGGCCACCCAGTCGACGACCATGGCGGCCGGCTCCTCCGGCAGGTCGATCCGCGGGTTCCCGAGTGCGTAGTAGGCGGCTGCGAGTCCGGCCCGGCGGCCGAACACGTTGATGTCCAGCAGCGAGTTGGTGCCCAGCCGGTTCGCGCCGTGCACCGACACGCAGGCGCACTCACCGGCCGCGTACAGCCCGGGCACGACATTGGTGTTGTCCCGCAACACCTGTCCGATCACGGTGGTGGGGATGCCGCCCATGACGTAGTGACAGGTCGGGTACACCGGCACCAGTTCCTTGACCGGGTCGACACCGAGGTAGGTGCGGGCGAACTCGGTGATATCGGGCAGCTTCGCCTCCAGGACATCGGCGCCGAGGTGGCGGACGTCGATGTAGACATAGTCCTTGTGCGGTCCGGCGCCCCGGCCCTCGAGGACCTCCTGGACCATGGCCCGCGCGACGATGTCGCGGGGGGCGAGGTCGACGATCGTCGGCGCGTAGCGCTCCATGAACCGTTCGCCCTCGCCGTTGAGCAGCCGTCCGCCCTCGCCACGCACCGCTTCGGAGATGAGGATGCCCAGGCCGGCCAGGCCGGTGGGATGGAACTGGTGGAACTCCATGTCCTCCAAGGGAAGTCCCTTGCGGAAGACGATGCCCA
>JBFYOR010000200.1:0-6232 GCA_041303695.1 Mycobacterium sp.
CGGACACTGCCCTACATCTTGTCCACCCGCGACTACTTCAACAGCTCGGTGCTCGGCAACGGGGTCTACTACGGGCTGCCGATGTGGCTCATCATGGCGCTGCGGCTGCTCTTCGTGGTGCTCGCAGTCGCGAGCCTGTGGCTGCTGAACCGTTACTACCGCACCCGCGACCCGCTGTTCTGGGCGCTGACCTCCTCGGGTGTGCTGCTGATCGCCTCCTGGCTGGCACTGTCGCTGGCACAGGGCTACTACTCGATGATGCTGTTCCCGTTCCTGATGACCGTGGTGCTGCCCAACTCCGTGCTGCGCAACTGGCCGGCCTGGCTGGCCACCTACGGCTTCCTGACCCTGGACCGATGGCTGATGTGGCGCTGGCCCACCACCGGGCGCTTCCTGGAGTACATGAAGATCACCTACGGCTGGTCGCTGATGCTGGTCGTGGTGTTCTGCGTGCTGTATTTCCGCTACCTCGACGCCAAAGGGGACGGCCGGCTCGACCGGGACCCGGATGCGGGCATCGACCCGCCGTGGATGGGCCGGCGCGCTAGCGTGCATGTATGAGTTCGATTCCCGCACCGAAGCTGGCGCTGACCGACGACGAGTGGCGTAAGCGGCTCACGCCCGCGGAGTACCACGTGCTGCGGCAGGCCGGCACCGAGCCGGCGTTCGTCGGCCAGTACACCGACACCAAGACCGAGGGTGTTTACCACTGCCGGGCCTGTGACGCCGAATTGTTCCGCAGCACTGAGAAATTCGAGTCGCACTGCGGGTGGCCGTCATTCTTCGACCCGGCTGACTTCGATGCGGTGATCCTGCGTTCGGACGATTCGATGGGTATGCGCAGGGTCGAGGTGCTGTGCGCGAACTGCCACAGCCACCTCGGTCATGTGTTCGCAGGCGAGGGCTACCCGACACCCACCGACCAGAGGTACTGCATCAACTCGATCTCACTGACGCTTCTACCGGCGGACAGGTAGCGAGCCCGGCCCGGTCACCAGTGAATCGAGTACTTCGTCGGCAGTCAGCGGCGGGCTGAAGTAGTACCCCTGTCCGATATCGCATCCCAGTTCCCTGAGCCGATTCGCTGTCGCTGCATCCTCGACACCCTCGGCGACTGTGGTCAGACTCAACGAGTGCGCCAGCTCCACGACCGCGCCCACCACCGCCGCCGCTCGACCGTCGACCAAGAGCGATGTGACGAAGCTGCGATCGAGTTTGACCTCGTCGACGGGCAGGTCACGAAGATAGGACAGTGCCGAGAAGCCACTGCCGAAGTCGTCGATGGACACTCGTGTGCCGCTCTCCCGCAAGCGGTTCAGCACAGTGCGCGCGCTGTCGATATTGCTCACGACCACATCCTCGGTGACCTCGACGGTCAGGGCAGCCGGGCGCAGGCCCCGGTCCCGCAGAGCCTGGGTGATCCGGTCGGGAAGGCTCAGATCCGCGATCGCCGGGGCGAACAGATTGATGGCGACGGGAACTCTCGCGCCCGCGGTGTGCCACCGCATCGCCGCGTCGAGGGCTTCGCCGAGAACGAACGCGTTCACCGGTCCCATCAATCCGTGTTGGCGGATCAGGTGCAGGAACTGCTCAGGCCCCAGCACTCCCCGCTCGGGATGCGGCCAACGCAGCAGCGTCTCGACCCCGACGATCTTTCCGGTGCGCAGGTCGAACTGCGGTTGGAAGACCAGGTGGAGTTGAGAGTGGTCGATCGCGTGCCGCAACTGTCCCAGCAACCGCAGCCGGGCCGCTCCGGTGTCCTTCCCCGCCTGGCCGGGTGGACCAACCGTCCGCCCGGCGACGTCGTCGTCGTCGACGAATTCCAACTCGGGGTGGTAAGCGGTCACTGCCCCAACTCGCGACCTCTTGGCTGAATACATCGCTTTGTCCGCGCGCTTGTAGAGCTCGTCTGCCGACAGGCCGGCATCGTCGGCGTCAGCGGTTGCCAGACCGACACTGGGCCGCATCAGCAGATCCCGACCCTCGATCAAGAACGGCTGGTCAAACGCCTCCACCAGTCGCTGCGCGATGAGATGACATTGATCGACGTCGCCCTCGACCAGCACCGCGAACTCGTCGCCACCCACCCTGGCGACAGTGTCGCCGATGCGGACGCAGTCGAGAATCCTCTCCCCGGAGCGGATCAACAGCTCGTCGCCGGCCGGATGCCCCAACGTGTCGTTGACGAGTTTGAAATCGTTGAGGTCGACGGCGATCACCGCGACAGTCCGGCCGTCCCGTTGACGAAGTTGCATCGCATGGTTGAGCCGATCATGGAACAGGTCTCGGTTGGCCAGACCAGTCAGCGGATCCCGTAGCGCCTGGTCAGCGATGGTGGCCACAAGCTGCCGGTTCTCGCTGACCGCCAGGAACTGACGTGCCAGCACGGTCACCATCAGTACGCCAGCGACCAGGTGGACCGCTCCGGATCGAAGCGATTCGACCGGCTGGGCGGCGGCGACAATTCCGGCGGCCATCAGCGGTGCGTACGGAAACCAGACCGATGCCCAACTGGGCAGCTGCACCACATCGCGCTCACCGGTGGGATCCCCGCGACCGGCCGCCGCCGCCACCGTGATGAGAAGCACGCCCGCCACCCATCCGATGTCGATCGGATCACCACTGCGGTACCGATCATTGGCCGCCAGGTAGACGAAGATGCTGTCGGACAACGCGACGAATGCCATGCCCAGGGTGAATAAGATCAGGGACGGGCGTTGATACGAACCAGACCTGACCAGCACGTACGCCGCCACCGTGAGAACCACCAGATCAGAGGCCGGGTACGCGAGCGAGATGACCATGGCAAGCCGGCTCTCCGCCCCCGCCGCGTAGACCGGTTGCAGGACCGTGAACCAGGACACCAGGAACAACGACGCGGCAACGATCACACCGTCGAGAACCAACCGGAGCTGGGACTGTGCGCCGCGCGCTGTGGGGAACAGCAGCATGGCCGTACACGCGCCGATGGGCAGGACCAGATAGGCGGCATCAGCCGGCGAGGGGAACGGGAACTGATGCAGAACCAGTTCGTAGTAGGCCCAGATCGCATCGCCGGCCGCCCAGCCGATGAGGCCGACGGTCAGCGCCACCCAGGCGGCGCGCAACCGGCCCCGGGTTGACCGTGCGGCCAGCCCCGCAAAGACCACCGCCGTCAGACTCAGTACAAGAGAGGTGATGTCGGCGATGACCCGCAGCGCGGTTCCATGCGACCAGCCGCCGAGATTCCAGACCGTATAGGCGAGGAGGACCACAGCGGCGAGACGGGCCACATGCGCGGTTTTGAGCAACCCGAACCCCCTTCCCTGTGGTCGGACTGACCAGGAAACCCTAACCCCGCGTGCGGTCAGGGCAACCGGTTGACCAGTTCCTCCACGCCGACCCGAGGGCCGGTATAGAACGGGATCTCCTCACGGACATGCAGGCGTGCTTCCGTCGCGCGCAGATCGCGCATCAGATCGACGATCCGGTGCAGTTCGGCTGCCTCGAAGGCCAGGATCCACTCGTAGTCACCAAGCGCGAAGGCAGGCACGGTGTTGGCCCGGACGTCCTTGTAGCCGCGTGCCGCCATGCCGTGGTCCGCCAGCATCTTGCGGCGTTCGTCATCGGGCAGCAGGTACCACTCCAGCGAGCGGACGAACGGGTAGACGCAGACGTAGTTGCCCGGTTCCTCCCCGGCCAGAAAGGCCGGAACGTGGCTTTTGTTGAATTCCGCCGGCCGGTGCAGGGCGACGCTGCTCCATACCGGCGTGCAGGCCCGCCCCAGGGTGGTGGTGCGGCGGAAGTCGCTGTAGGTGGCCTGCAACGACTCCACCCGCTCGGCGTGGGTCCAGATCATGAAGTCCGCGTCGGCCCGCATCCCGGCCACGTCATAGAGGCCCCGGACCACCACGCCGTCGTCTTCCCGCTGTTTGAGGAATGTCGCGGTCTCGTCGATCACGGCGGCTCGGGACTCCTCGTCGTAGCCGAGCACACCAGGCCGCACGGCGAACGACGAGAACATCACGTAGCGGACGGCGGCGTTGAGCGCGTCGTAATCCAATCTCGCCATCGGTCTATGGTGCCACGCTCAATCCTGCGACCGGCGACGGGCCGAGACGGTAGATCAGTCCTGGTACTACCGTGGCATCCACCGGCGGGCCCAGGTGGTCGCCCTGGGCGATGCGGACGCCCCACTCGATCAGCCGGGCAATGGTCGGGGCATCAGCCGCACCCTCGGCGACGACGGTCAACCCCAGTTGACCCGCCAGTGCCACCACCGACCGCACCACCGCCTCCACTCGGGCATCAGCGCTGTGCGGACCGATGAAGTTCCGGTCGAGTTTGACCTCGTCGACGGGCAGATGGCACAGATACGACAGCGCCGGGTACCCGGCGCCGAAGTCATCGATGGAGACCCGCACCCCCCGCCGCCGCAGTTCGTTGAAGACGATCTTGGTGGGGCCGATACGTCCGAGGGGAAGGTCCTCGGTCACCTCCACCGTCAGGGTGCCGGGTGTGAGATCCCGCTCGGCCAGTGCCGTGCTGATGCGGTCGGGCAGCGCGAGGTCGGCCATCATCGGCGCGAACACGTTGACCGCCACCGGGACGTCGACCCCGGCCCTGCGCCAGTGCCGGGCATCGTCGAGTGCACGCCGGAGAACGAGTTCAGTGATCGCCGCCATCAATTCGGGGCTGCGGACGAACGGCAGAAAGCGCCCGGGCATCAGGACACCATGAGCGGGGTGCGGCCATCGCAGCAGCGCCTCCACCCCGACCACGCGACGGGTGAGCAGATCGACCTTCGGTTGGTAAACCAGCGTGAGATGCGCTTTGTCGACGGCGTCACCCAGTTCGTCAAGCAGTTGCGCGGAGGCCGCGTCCTCCGGTCCGGACGCTCCGTACCTGGCCGCCGCCCGGCTCCGCTTGGCCGCGTACATCGTGAGGTCGGCGCGCTTGAGCAATTCCTCGGCGCTCACCTCGTCCGGTCCGGCCGCAGCGAGGCCGACGCTGGCGCCCACCCGGACCTGGCGGCCACCGATGACGAACGGGCTCTCGAAGTCGACCGAGAGCCGACGGGCGATCTCGTGCGCCTCGTCCGCCGAAACCTTCAGCAAAACGGCGAACTCGTCTCCCCCCAGTCGTGCCACCATGTGTTCGGGTCCGACCCCGGCGCACAGTCGCCGCGCCACCGCGATGAGAACCTCGTCGCCGAACCCGTGGCCGAGTGTGTCGTTGACGGATTTGAAGCCGTCGAGGTCGAGAAACAGAACCGACACCGGCTCACCGTCCGGGCCGGATCTGGATTGGATGGTCCGGGCCAGCTGTTCTGTGAAGAGGGCCCGGTTGGCCAGCCCGGTCAGCGGATCGTGCTGTGCGAGATCGGTGACGGCGGCAACGAGTCGTTTGTTCTCCGCAACGGCGAGGAACTGCCGGGCCAGCACCGCCAGAATCAGGATGATCCCGGCGACCAGGATCACCCGGTCCGTCAGGACGCTGCGCGGCTCGACCCCGACGATCACCGTCGCCAGCATGAGCGGCGCATACGGCAGCAACACCGACACCCACCCCGGAGCCTCGCTTTGCCGTTCCTCGAACACCGCAGTGCGCCCGGCCGCTGCGGCCACGACGATCAGAAGTACCCCGGCTGTCCACCCGATCTCAAGCAGATAATGGCCGCTGACCGGCCCGTCGCCGACGAAGTGGTAAGCAAAGATGCTCTCCGCCAACGTCATGCACAACAGACCCAGAGTCAACAATGTCAGCGTCGATCGCGCACCCAGCCCCGAAAGCACGAGAACCACAGTGGCGACCGTCAGTGTCAGCAGGTTCAACACCGGATAGGCCAGCGACGCCAGCATCGGGATCCAACTCTGTCCGCGGGCGGAGTAGGACTGCCGCATCACCGTCAGCCACGAGACGATCAGCAGCGAAAGTCCCATGATCACCCCGTCGAGCATCAGGCGGCTCGGGGATTGGCGCCCGCGGCTGGAGGGAAACAACAGCAAGGCCAGCAGGACCGCGACGGGAAACATCAGATAGGCGGTGTCAGCGACCGACGGAAAGGACACCGGCCACCCAAGCACATCCCGACCAGCCCAGATCACGTCAGCGAGGGTGGCTGAGGACAAACCGGCGGCCATGGTCGTCCAGGCGGCCTTCACCCGGCCCGCGCTCGCCCGTGCTGCCAGCGCCGCGAAGACCGCTGCCGTGGCGGTGGCGAGCACAAAGGTCGCCGAGGTGGCGATGCCGA
>JBFYOR010000201.1:0-3874 GCA_041303695.1 Mycobacterium sp.
ATCGACCTCGGCGACGATCTCCACGATGCGGCCATCAATGGCGTTGCGCTGGCCGGTCAGCTCCGCCAACTCGGCGAAGAGCACCTCAAGCCGCTCGCCGGGAAGGAGTTCCGCGACGTCCGGAGATGCGGCCGGAGACATGACCCCATGATGGCAGCAGGGTCTGACATTGCTCAGTACAGCGCGGTTCAGTACAGCGCGTTGGCAAGCTTGCGCCGGCCGGCGATGACCTCCGGATCGGCCTGGTCGAACAGTTCGAACAGTTCGATGAGCCGGGTCCGCACCCGGGTGCGGTCATCACCGGAGGTGCTCTTGACCAAGGCAATGAGCCGATCGAACGCACCGGCGATGTCTTGGCTGAGGATCTGTACGTCGGCGGCGGCAAAGGCTGCGTCGATATCGCCGGGCGCGGCCTCGGCGTTGGTCAGGACATCGGGCGAGTGCGCGGTGGCCCGCTGCAGGAACGTGATCTGGCGCAGCGCGCCCTTCGCCTCGTCGTGGGTGGGATCAGCGTCCAGAATCGCCTGATAGGCCGCGAAGGCGCCGCCGAAGTCACCGGCGTCGAGCATCTCCCGGGCCTCGTCCAGCGCGGGGTCGGCCGGGGGCTCCGCGGAACCTTCCCCGCCGAGCTTGCCGGCGGTGGCCGACAACAGCGAGTCGACCCAGCGACGCAGCTGTTCGGGCGGCTGCGAACCCTCGAAGCTGGCCAACGGTTGCCCACCGGCGAGTGCCACCACGGTGGGCACCGCCTCAACGCCGAACATGGCCGCCACCCGCGGTGTCGAGTCGACGTTGACGGTCGCCAGCGACCACCTGCCGTTGTCGGCGGCGGCCAGTGCAGCCAGTGCGTCCGCGAGTGCGACGCAGGCGTCGCTGCGCGGAGACCACAGCAGCACGACCACCGGGACCTGACTCGAACGGACCAGCACCTCGGCCTCGAAGTTGGTCTCCGTGATCTCGACGCCACCGCCTCGGGGGGCACCGGTGCCGCCCGGCTGACTGCGCTGCTTGAGACCGGACAGATCAACCGCCCCGGTCATCACCGGCGCGGTTCTCGGGCGAGGACGGGTCACGTCCGCAAGTCTGTCATGTCCGGGTCGGGGGCCCATTGACCGGTCGCGGTTGGCCGCCCCGCGAAAGACCGCTGTCAGGCGTATGGTTGCGCCACTAGCCGGGCAGACCGCCGGGTCAAAGATCGGAGAACTCGTGGGCAAGGCAGCAGCATCGATGTTGGCGGTGGCGGCAATGGCCGCGGGGGCGATCATGACGGCGTCGGCAGTGCACGCCGAAGAGCGTGGCCCGATCGGCCCCGGCGGACCGGTCGTGGGCCCGGCGGGCCCGGTGGGCGTCGGTGGCCTCGGCCCGGTCGCCGGCCCAGTGGGCCCGGTGGGCGTCGGAGGCCTCGGCCCGGTCGCCGGCCCGGTGGGCCCGGTGGGCGTCGGCGGCGTCGTCGGCCCGGTCGGGCTCAATCCGATCGTGGGCCCGGCCGGCCCGGTGGGCGTCGGTGGAGTCGTAGGCCCGGTCGGAGTCGATCCGATCGTGGACGCCGCGGTGCGGCCGTACTACTACGTACCCTTCTTCCCCGGCGAGATCCCGTGCTACACCCCCGAAGGCGTGGCGTACTTCACCCCGCCCGGGGAGCCCTGCTACTGAGCAGCCCCCGATGAGCCGACGGCCGTGGATATGATCAACATCACACGACTTGTCGTTCCTGCGTTCAGCAAACGCCGATTGGCGCCGGGTTAGCCGCGCAGGATCAGAGCGTCGCCCTGCCCGCCGGCGCCGCACAGCGCCGCTACCGCATAGCCGCCGCCTCGGCGGCCCAGTTCCAGCGCCGCATGCAGGGTGATGCGCGCTCCGGACATGCCGATGGGGTGGCCCATCGCGATCGCCCCGCCGCTTCTGTTGACCTTGTCCGGGTCCACCCCGAGCTCACGGGTCGATGCGAGCGCGACCGCGGCGAAGGCCTCGTTGATCTCGATGACGTCGAGTTGGTCGGCGCTGATGCCCTCCCGCGCGATGGCCTTCTTGATGGCGTTGGCGGGCTGGGACTGCAGGGTCGAGTCCGGACCGGCGACATTGCCGTGCGACCCGATCTCGCACAGCCAGCTAAGACCCAGTTGCTGCGCCTTGGCCTTGCTCATCACCACCACCGCGCACCCGCCGTCGGAGATCTGAGATGCCGATCCGGCGGTGATGGTGCCGTCCTTGCGGAACGCCGGGCGCAGTCCGGCCAGCGACTCGGCGGTGGTGTTGGCACGGATGCCCTCGTCCTCGGCGAACTCGATGGGATCACCCTTGCGTTGCGGGATCTGCACCGGCACAACCTCATCGGCGAACACCCCGTCCTTCCACGCCGCGGCCGCCTTCTGGTGGGACCCCGCCGCGAACTCGTCCTGCTCCAGCCGGGTGAACTTGTCGGCGTCATTGCGCTGCTCGGTCAGCGCACCCATCGGCTGGTCGGTGAACACGTCGTGCAGGCCGTCGTATGCCATGTGGTCGCGCACCGTCACGTCGCCGTACTTGTAGCCGGCCCGGCTGTCCATCAGCAGGTGCGGGGCCCTGGTCATGGACTCCTGCCCACCGGCCACCACGACCTCGAACTCGCCCGCCCGGATGAGCTGGTCGGCCAGCGCGATCGAGTCGATTCCGGACAGACACATCTTGTTGATGGTCAGTGCGGGAACATCCCAGCCGATCCCCGCGGCCACCGCCGACTGGCGGGCCGGCATCTGCCCGGCGCCGGCGGTCAGCACCTGGCCCATGATCACGTATTCGACCAGCGACGCCGGCGCTTCATGGTCGGGTAGGGCCTTCTCCAGGGCCGCCCGGATGGCGACGGCACCCAGGTCGGAACCGGAGAAATCCTTCAGCGAGCCCATCAGACGCCCAATCGGCGTGCGAGCCCCAGCAACGATGACCGACGTGGTCACATCTACCTCCCAGGCGGTGGTTGTCGAGTGATCTGGCCGACCGGCACAGCACGTTTCCCGCCGTCAGGTTACCGTTGTGTTATGAGTACCGAGCACGTCGACGCCCGCCCGTTCCTGGCGAGCGCCTTGGTGACCGCTATCGATCACGTCGGTATCGCGGTGCCGGATCTGGACGCCGCGATCGCCTGGTACCACGACCACCTCGGCATGATCGTGGTGCATGAGGAGATCAACGCCGAGCAGGGTGTGCGCGAGGCCATGCTCTCGGTGCGCGGAGCCCCACGCGACAGCGCCCAGCTGCAGCTGATGGCACCGCTGGACGACACCTGCACGATCGCGAAGTTCATCGACAAGCGGGGTCCGGGTATCCAGCAGTTGGCCTACCGGGTCAGCGATCTCGACGCGCTGTCGGACCGGCTTCGCGCCCACGGCGTGCGGCTGCTCTACGACGCCCCGAGGCGCGGGACGGCAAACTCCAGGATCAACTTCATCCACCCGAAGGACGCCGGCGGCGTGCTGGTGGAGTTGGTCGAACCCGCCGGGCACTGAATCTTCCGGGACGGGATCAGGACCACCTGCGGGTGGGACTGCGGTTGGACCGGTTGGCCCAACATGACGTGTGCCAGTGTCGGCGGTCGGCTCCGTCGTCGTCCGCCCGCCAAGCGGCGATATGGGCGGTGCCGGAACGGATCTCGTGGTCACATCCCGGGCATCGGTAGGTCTTGGCCGCCCGCGCGCCCGGTATCGGCACCACCTCGTACTCGTGACCGTCGGGTCCGGTTTCGCGCCTGCGGAGCATCAGAACAGCCGGAATTCGTCACTGTCCATACCGCGCATCACATCGTAATCCAAGGTGAGGCAACGGATTCCGCGGTCTTCGGCAAGGGTTTTGGCCTGCGGCTTGATCTGCTGGGCGGCGAACACCCCGGTGACCGGTGCCA
>JBFYOR010000202.1:0-3799 GCA_041303695.1 Mycobacterium sp.
TCGAGTCGCGTGGCGGTTTCCAACAGGCCGGCGATTATGTGACGGCGCAGATCGACGAGACCCGCGCCCGACGGGCTGACGATATCGCGCACCGGCGCACCGCCATCACCGGCGTCAGCGAGTTTCCCAACCTCGCCGAAGCGCCTCTCGCGCAGGCCGGCCCAGCCCAGCAGGTGGTGCGGTACGCGGCGGCGTTCGAGCAGTTGCGCGATCGGGCCGACGCCTATCGTGACCGCACCGGAGGGCTTCCGAAAGTACTTCTGCTGCCGCTGGGACCACTGGCGGAGAACAATGTTCGGGCGACGTTCGCGGCGAACCTGCTTGCCAGCGGCGGGATCGAGGCCGTCAACCCCGGCGCCGTCGACCCCGCCGAGATCGCCGACGCAGTACGCCAAGCCGGTGTAACCGTCGCGGTGCTGTGCGGCACCGATGCCCGATACGGTTCGGAGGTCGCCGCCGTTGTGCCCGCGGCCCGAGAAGCCGGCCTCGAGCACATCTATCTGGCCGGTCCGGAGAAAGCGGTGGACGATGTTCCGGCCGATGCCCGCCCGGATGGCTATCTGACCGCGAAAATTGATGCGGTGCAAGCGCTGTCGGCGCTGCTGACCCGATTGGGGGCTTGAGATGACCCGTTCCGAGACCCGGTCCGGCCACGTCGTCGTGCCGAGTTTCGCCGACGTCCCACTGCACGGCGATAACCCGGTGCCCGCGCCGACCCCGGCCGCGGCGGCAGACCGTATCGAGGCGGCGGCGCGCGCCCACGGCTACGCGGCCGAGCAGTTGGACTGGCACACCCCGGAGGGCATCGTCGTCAAGCCGCTGTACATCGGCGCGGACCGCGATGCGGTGGTGGCGGCCGGCTACCCACTGAACAGTTTCCCGGGCGAGCCGCCCTTCATCCGCGGCCCGTACCCGACGATGTACGTCAACCAGCCGTGGACCATCCGTCAGTACGCGGGGTTCTCCACCGCCGCCGACTCCAACGCGTTCTACCGGCGCAATCTCGCGGCCGGCCAGAAGGGGCTGTCGGTGGCGTTCGACCTGGCCACCCACCGCGGGTACGACTCCGATCATCCCCGGGTACAGGGCGACGTCGGGATGGCCGGGGTGGCGATCGACTCCATCCTCGATATGCGCGAACTCTTCGACGGGATCGACCTGTCGGCGGTATCGGTGTCGATGACGATGAACGGCGCGGTGCTGCCCATCCTCGCGCTGTATGTGGTGGCTGCTGAGGAACAGGGCGTGCCGCCGGAGAAGCTCGCCGGGACCATCCAGAACGACATCCTCAAGGAGTTCATGGTCCGCAATACCTATATCTATCCGCCGAAGCCGTCGATGCGGATCATCTCCGATATCTTCGCCTACACCAGCGCGCACATGCCGAAGTTCAATTCCATCTCGATCTCCGGCTATCACATCCAGGAAGCCGGAGCCACAGCGGATCTCGAGCTCGCCTACACCCTGGCCGACGGTGTCGACTACCTCAAAGCGGGACTGGACGCCGGTTTGGACATCGACGCGTTCGCCCCCCGGCTGTCATTCTTCTGGGGTATCGGGATGAACTTCTTCATGGAGGTCGCCAAGCTGCGTGCCGGCCGGCTGCTATGGAGCGAGCTGGTCGCCGGATTCGGCGCCAAGAATGCGAAATCGCTTTCCCTGCGTACACATTCGCAGACCTCCGGATGGTCGCTCACCGCTCAGGACCCATTCAACAATGTCGCGCGCACCTGCATCGAGGCGATGGCCGCCACCCAGGGGCATACCCAGTCGCTGCACACCAACGCCCTCGATGAGGCACTCGCGCTGCCCACCGACTTCTCCGCGCGCATCGCCCGCAACACCCAACTGCTGTTGCAGCAGGAGTCCGGAACGACCCGGCCGATCGACCCGTGGGGCGGCTCCTACTACGTGGAATGGTTGACCCATGCGTTGGCGCAACGGGCCCGGACCCATATCGCCGAGGTGGCCGAGCGCGGGGGCATGGCGCAGGCGATCAGTGACGGTATTCCGAAACTGCGCATCGAAGAGGCGGCCGCCCGAACCCAGGCCTGGATCGATTCCGGTCAGCAGCCGGTGATCGGCGTCAACAAGTACCCGGTCGACGAGGATCCCGATATCGAGGTGCTCAAGGTCGAGAACAGCCGCGTGCGCGCGGAGCAACTGGACAAGCTCGTGCGGTTGCGGGCCGATCGGGACGATGCCGCGGTGCAGGCGGCGCTGGCCGAACTCACCCGGGCGGCGGGCGCGAGCGGGCCGGGCAATAACCTGCTGGCGCTGGCGATCGACGCTGCGAGGGCCAGGGCGACGGTCGGGGAGATCTCCGACGCCCTGGAAAAGGTGTACGGCCGGCACCGGGCCGAGATCCGCACCATCTCAGGGGTGTACCGCGACGAGGTGGGTCGCGGGGCCCTACGCGCAGGAGGCAGCATTACCGGACTATCCGAGGCCACCCGACTGGTGGAGCGCTTCGCCGAGGCAGATGGGCGCCGGCCCCGCATTCTGGTCGCGAAGATGGGCCAGGACGGCCATGACCGGGGGCAGAAGGTCATCGCAACCGCCTTCGCCGACATCGGTTTCGACGTCGATGTCGGCTCGCTGTTCTCCACACCCGATGAGGTGGCCCGACAAGCCGCCGATAACGACGTCCACGTGGTCGGGGTGTCCTCCCTGGCGGCCGGCCACCTCACGCTGGTGCCCGCACTGCGTGACGCGTTGGCCGCCGCCGGACGGCCCGACATCATGATCGTGGTCGGTGGCGTCATCCCACCCGGCGACTTCGACGAGCTCTACGCCGCCGGCGCAACCGCCATCTACCCCCCTGGAACAGTCATCGCCGAAGCCGCGGTCAGCTTGCTCAACAAGCTGGCCGGACGGCTCGGCTACGACTTGAGCTGATGAGCCCGGACGCGGCGGAGGCCGGTGCCATCCGGGAGTTGGCCGAGGCGATCCGCGCGGGTGACCGGGCCGCTCTGGCTCGGGCCATCACGGTGGTCGAGTCCACCCGGCCCGATCACCGGGAACAGGCGCAGCTGCTGTTGATGGAGTTGATGCCGACCGCCGGTTCGGCAATGCACGTGGGGATCACCGGTGTTCCGGGGGTGGGTAAGTCGACCACCATCGAGGAGCTCGGCATGCACCTCATCGATGCCGGTCACCGGGTGGCGGTGCTGGCCGTCGATCCCTCATCGACCCGCACCGGGGGTTCGATACTCGGTGATAAGACCAGGATGGCCCGTCTGGCCGTCCATCCGAACGCCTATATCCGGCCGTCGCCGACCTCGGGAACCCTGGGCGGGGTGGCCAAGGCCACCCGGGAGACCATCGTGCTGCTGGAGGCTGCCGGATTCGATATCGTCCTGGTGGAGACCGTCGGGGTGGGGCAGTCCGAGGTGGCCGTGTCGAACATGGTCGACACGTTCATATTCCTGACCCTGGCCCGAACCGGAGATCAACTTCAGGGCATCAAGAAAGGCGTGCTGGAACTCGCCGATATCGTCGTGGTCAACAAAGCCGACGGCAAGCACGCCATTGAGGCCAGCTCCGCGGCGCGCGAATTGTCTGCCGCGATCCGGCTGATCTATCCCGGTGAAACACTCTGGCGACCACCGGTTCTGACCATGAGCGCTGTCGAGGGCACCGGCCTGGTCGAATTGTGGCAGACCGTCCTCAAACATCGTGCGGTGCTGACCGAGGCGGGGGAGTTCCAGGCCCGGCGCCGGGCCCAGCAGGACTGGACCTGGGCGATGGTGCGCGATGCCGTTCTCGACCGGGTGCTGACCCATCCGGGTGTGAAAGC
>JBFYOR010000203.1:0-2505 GCA_041303695.1 Mycobacterium sp.
GCCGGTGAGAGCTCCGACGGTCCACTGCCAGCCCAGTCTGTTGGCCGCCCGCGACCCGTCCAGCAGATGCCGGTACATCAGATCCTCGCCGTCGCGCCAGCCCAGTCCCGCCCGCACACTCCAGTGCGAGGCGAGCCACATCCGGGTCTGATTGGTCAGCCACCCGTTCTCGACCAACTCTGTCCAGGTTGACTCCAGACACAGCGCCGGCGATGCCCACGGATTGTCCGGGTGCGCCGAGGCGTCGGCGGTCCGCTCATCAACCCTGAACCGCAACGATCCTCCGGTGGCCGTTCCCATCCGCGCGTAGAGATGTCGCGCATACTCCTGCCACAGCAGTTCGTCGCGGAACTTCGTCACATCGGCGGGCGGGCCGCCGGTGACGTGATCCCACACCGCGCGCAAGCTCAGGAGTCCGTGCCGGATGTACGGCGAGAGTCGCGACGAGCCGCGGGTCTCCGGCGGCCACACGTTGTTGCGCAAGCGGGCGTAGCCCCGGACGTCGTAGGCCTGCAGCGCCGCGTCGGCCGCCTGTTGCCCGCCGCGGATGGGCGGTGCCGAACTCCCCGGGCTGGGATCGCACAGATCCCCGAGATGGTGCATCACCCAGGCATGCAGTTCCTCGTCGCCGGAGGGCGGATCTGGCAGCCGCTGCGACGTCATCGGGTTGACGCCCTCAGGCCTGGCGCTTCGACGTCGTCGCGGCAGCGAGGAGAGCGTCGCTGATCGCGGTGGGGGTCAGACCCACCACGGTCTTCTGGATGCGGCTGGAAGCGTCGAGGAGATACCGGCTCTTGGGACGACGGGCCGTCAGTGCGTGGTCGACGGCATCGACGACCTTCTGCGGATCGGCGGCGAGTTTCTGCATGCGGCCCAGCAGTTTCCGGGTACCGGCCAGATGGGCGGCGTAGAGCGCCCGGTGATCGTCGGTGAGTGCCGCCACCATGGCGTCGTGTTGCTCGAGGGCGCCGCCCCACATATCCGTGCGGATCGGGCCGGGTTCGACGAGGGAGACGCGGATTCCCCACGGACGCAGCTCCATCCGCAGTGCATCCGCCAGCGCCTCGAGTGCGAACTTCGAGGCGTTGTAGGCGCCGGTGCCCGGTGTGGCGATCAGTCCGCTGACCGAGGAGATGAAGACGATGCGGCCTTTCGCCGCGCGGATCTTGGGCAGCACCGCTTGGGTCACGCCGATCTGCGCGGTGACGTTGACATCCAACTGCCGGGACAGGTCATCGAGTGTCAGTCCCTCCACCGGCCCGTTGACGATGATGCCGGCGTTGTTGACCACACCGTCGAGGTGCGCCGGGAGCTGCCCGGACAGTGCACTCACAGACGCCCGGTCGGTGATGTCGAGCCGGGTGGGATGGACACCGGGCAGGGCCCCGAGTTCAGCCAGCGCACCCTCGGACCGTGCGGTGGCGTAGACGTCCCAGCCCCGCGCGCTCATATGCCGGGTTATCGCCAGCCCTATCCCCCGGTTCGCGCCGGTCACCAATACCGAAGGCATGCGTTCTCTTTTCTCGTTGCGGTTGGGTCCAGCATTGCAGCCCCGGCCGGAGAGCCGGCGCGGACCAGGCAGGACGCTACTGTCGCTTCGTGAGCGCACGTTTCGAGGAGTTGGGCTGGAAGCAGACCCCGATGGGCGTGTTCAGCCTGCGGCGCCGGTTCGACCCCTCGGTGCAGGCCGATGTGTTTGAGGTCAAGCTCGATGACGAGCATCTGATGTCGAGCCTGTTCACCGTCGCCGAGCGGGAGCTGGCGCGGCTCGCACTGGCACGCACCCCGGGCACCGACCTGGACGTGGTCATCGGCGGCCTCGGCCTGGGCTACACCGCGCTGGAAGCCCTGCAGTGCTCTCGGGTGCGGACGCTGAGGGTCATCGAGTACTCCGACGCGGTGATCGACTGGCATCAGCGAGACCTGCTGCCGGACAGCGCCGGCCTGGCTGCAGACGACCGCGTCGAATTGGTGTGTGCCGACTTCTTCGACGCCGCCACGAATGCGGTGGGATTCGATCCGCAGCGCCCGGGCCGGACCTACGACGCAATCCTGCTCGACATCGACCACTCGCCACGACACGTCCTGCACGCGCCGCACGCCGGCTTCTACACCGACCAGGGCCTGCAGTCGGCATCGTCGCGGCTGGCCCCGGGCGGTGTCTTCGCCATGTGGTCCGACGATCCCCCGGACGACGAGTTCACCGCACTGCTGGAATCGGTCTTCATCGACGTCGCCGCCGAGTCGGTGTGGTTCGACAACCCGATCACCCGTGGCCGGTCGGCCGCCACCATCTACCTCGCGACCCGGCGGCTGCACTAACACCGCTGTGCGGCCGTCGCAGCCGCGGTGACGGGCAACCGGGGCTCAATCATGGTGGCTATCCGCATTCGTGGCACGCTACAGCGATGCGCTATCGCGACCAGCCGACCATCGAGGTGACCCAGCGCGTGCGCTGCGACGTCGCCACCGCGTGGGGTTACGTCACCGACATCACCGTGCCCG
>JBFYOR010000204.1:0-10286 GCA_041303695.1 Mycobacterium sp.
AGCAGGTGGGGAAGCTGCGCGCTTCCTGAGCGGTGCCTGAGAGTGCGGTCGTAAACAGGCGTTACCCGCAGGCCTGCGCAGTACCGTGTGCGGATGCCCGCGACGTTGATGACTGTCGACGGGTTCCCCGTGCGGATCAGCGTCACCGGACCGGAGAAGGGGCCCTACGTCGTCCTGCTGGGCTCCGCCGAGAATCCGCCAGCGGCCTACGACACGCTGTGTCAGCGTCTGCATACGGCGGCGGTCCGTACCGTCGTCATCGGGGCCGACCCGCGGTTGCACCCCAAAGCCGTCGTGGCGATCCTGGAGGCCCTCGACGTGCCGTGGGCGATCCTCGTCGGCGACCGGTTCGGGGCGGAGTTGGCCTGGGAACTGGCGGCCACCCGGCCGGACCGGTTCACCGGTCTGGTGGTCATCGACCGCGGCCATCCGCGCGTCGCGGACCCCCGCGGGGTGGTGCGCGACCCGGACTGCCCGCCGGTCGAGATCAACACCACCGCGCTGTTCACCAGTCCGGCAGCCCGGGCCGTGGCGCGTAACAGCCAGCGGTTCGTCCACAGTGATTACCGACTGGTGGAGTTCACCGCCCGGCGCAACGCGGCCCTGGCGACCGCGCAGTTGGCCGCCGAGATCGTGCTGCGCACCAGTACCTGGTGAACGGTGCAGGTATGACCTTGAAATCCGATGGCTGACAACCCGGTGTGGGTCATCCCCGCCATCACCGCGTCGGCGAGCCTGCTGGGCACGATCGTCGGCGGTCTCGTCGCGTACTGGACGTCGAAGAGAATGCACGAGCGCACCACGGCGGTCGAGGAATTGCGCCGCCAGAACGCCCTGCTTCGTGAGGGCGCCATCCAGTTCATCTCCGGGATCGCGAAGATGACGGTGGGGGCTGCCGGACTCGAGCAGATCTCCCAGCAGTGGGGGCCGCGGGCCGGCCGGCTCGTCGCCGCCCGCACCGAGGACGAACTCCTCGAAGTCGCCCGGGAGATCGATCCGGGCATCGAGGCCGGTGGGGGGCGGATGGAGATCCTGTTGCGCTTGTTCAAGCAGACCGGAGTCCTCGATGAGGACATCAAGACCGCGCTGACGGTGCTGTCCGAACTTCGGTTGGTCGCCCCCGGCGATGTTGCCGAGAGTGCGCAGCGGGTGCTTTACACCGCCTTCGCCCAGGAGTTCACCGCGGCCATCGCGCCGCATCTGAAGACCAAGGCCACCGTGGCCTTCAATGCCGAGGTCAACGAGTTCTTCAACCGGGTGCGCCACCACATGAGCGTGGAGGACATCGAGTTCGACTTCATCAACGAGAAGGTGATGTCCGAGGTGCTCGATCTTGAACGCGAGACGACGGCGTGATGCAGCCGGTGCGACTACTCGGTGTGCCCCTTGAGGATTTCATCCTCGATGGTGCCGCCGAGCCCCTCCGAGGCCGGGTCGTAGCCGTGCAGACCCCCGGTCACCGCGTACTCCTCCTCAGGTGAGAGCACCAGCCGGTGACGTCCGTAGAGACCGAACACCAGGAGTCCGATGGCGTAGAGGATCGCGATGGTTATTACCGCCGGACGGTAGGTGGGGTTGATCAGCACCGCAACGAAGGTGACCCCGGCGATGACGAAGGCCACGATCGCGCCCCAGTTTCCGGTGGGGCTCACCCACGGACGGCGGGCATTCGGGAACTTGCGGCGCAGCAGCACGAATGAGGCCATCTGCAGCATGTAGGCCAGCACAGCGCCCCAGACCGCGATATTGAGCACCACCGCACCGGCGCCCTCGTTGATGCTGACGATCAGCAGGGCGACGAATCCGATCACCGCCCCGGCGGTCAGTGCGATGAACGGCGTCTGGCGGGTCCCGGTCAGCGACAGGACCTTGGGGTAGTAACCGGCCCGGCTCAGCGAATACAGGTTGCGGCCGTAGGCGTACATGATGCCCTGCAGGCTGGCCAGCAGGCCGATGAGCGCGAACGCCGACAGCACCGCCGCCCACCCGGCCGGCAGGAAGGCGCGGAACCCGTCCAGCAGCGGTTCGTCGGCACTTCCCAGCGCTGCCGAACCGGTGACCGCGGGATTGAGGAAGAACACCAGTGCCGCGCAGCCGACCAGTGTGACCAGGCCCCAGATTCCGGCCTTCGGGATGTCCTGGCTCGGGTTGTGGGCCTCCTCGGCGGCCAGTGGCAACTCTTCGATGCCGAGGAAGAACCACATGGCGAACGGCAGCGCGTAGAGCACGCCGAGGAATCCGAACGGCAGGAACCAACTGGAACCGGCGGCCCCAGGGTCCGGCGCGATGTCCAGCAATCGGCTGAAGTCGATGGCGCCCTTGGCGACCGCCAGCACCGCGAACAGGATCAGGATCCCGATCGACAACACCGCGACGATCAGGGCGAAGCGGAAGGAGGCCTGCGCACCCCAGGAGTTCAGCGCGACGAACGCCGTGTAGAGGATGATCCACCAGAGCCAGGCCGGCAGCGACACGTTGAACAGGTCGCTGGTGACCGCGTCGGCGTAACTGGCCGAGAAGTACACCACCACTGCAGTGGTGAAGACGTATTCGATGGTCTCGGCGAAGCCGGTGATGAAGCCACCCCAGGGCCCCATGGCCGCGCGGGCGAAGGAGTAGGCGCCGCCGGTGTGCGGCATGGCCGCCGACATCTCCCCGATGGAGAACAGCATCCCGAAATACATGATGATGATGAGAATCGCGGCGATGCCCAGGCCGCCCCAGCCGGCTTCGCCGATGCCGAAGTTCCAGCCGGAGAAGTCCCCGGAGATGACCGCTGCGATACCGATGCCCCACAGGCCCCAGAATCCGGCGGTCCGCACCAGTGTCCGCTTCTCGAAGTACTCCTGGCCGGCCTGCCGGTAGGTGACACCGGAGGTCTTCCTCTGCTCTGCGGCCATGCGCGTTGCTCCTCACCCCGGTGCCCGGTCCGCCCGGCTGATCCGGCGGTGTGCTCAGCGCAGAATAGGATCCGAATGGTCGGTTGTCCTACCTTTGGCGTGACCATCGTGTTAAAGGTCAACAGATGGCCGCAAGGAATCGGCTGTCGGGTGGTTCACTTCGGGGCACATGCCGGGGAAGGGGTCCGATGAGTCAGGGATCACGATCGGGAATGCTCGCGGTCGCCGAGCTGGAGCGAATGACGCAGGCCGGCGAGATCGACACGGTGATCGTCGCCTTCGCCGATATGCAGGGCCGGCTGACCGGAAAGCGGGTGGCCGCGCGGCTCTTCGTCGAGGAGGTCGCCGAACACGGCGCCGAGTGCTGCAACTACCTGCTCGCCGTTGACGTCGATATGAACACCGTCAGCGGCTACGCCATGTCGAGCTGGGAGTCCGGATACGGCGACATGGTGATGCGTCCCGATCTGAGCACGTTGCGGATCATCCCCTGGTTGCCCGGCACCGCGCAGGTGATGGCCGATCTGCAGTGGCATGACGGCAGTCCGGTATCGGCCGCCCCCCGCAACATCCTGCGTGCCCAACTGGACCGACTCGCCCAGCGCGGACTGGCGGCATTCGTCGGCACCGAGTTGGAGTTCATGGTGTTCGACGACAGCTTCCGGGACGCGTGGGCGGCGGGCTACCGCAATCTGGCCAAGGCCAGCGATTACAACGTCGACTACGCGATCCACGCGTCCACCCGGATGGAGCCGTTACTGCGCGATATCCGGCTGGGCATGGACGGGGCCGGTATGTACTGCGAGGGCGTCAAGGGCGAGTGCAATCCCGGCCAGCAGGAGATCGCGTTCCGCTACGCCGACGCGCTGGTCACCTGCGACAACCACACCATCTACAAGAACGGCGCCAAGGAGATCGCCGATCAACACGGCAAGAGCCTGACGTTCATGGCGAAGTTCGACGAGCGCGAGGGCAATAGCTGCCACATCCACATCTCGCTGCGCTCAACCGACGGGGCCCCGGTGTTCGCCGCCGACGACGACGCGAACGGAATGTCGGCCGGGATGTCCCCCATGTTCCGCAGCTTCCTGGCCGGCCAGTTGGCCACCATGCGCGAGCTGTCCCTGTGCTACGCGCCGAACGTCAACTCCTACAAGCGATTCGCGGCGGGTAGCTTCGCCCCGACGGCCATCGCCTGGGGGATGGACAACCGGACCTGCGCGCTGCGGGTGGTCGGACACGGGAATTCGATGCGGATGGAGTGCCGGGTGCCCGGCGGCGACGTGAACCAGTACCTGGCGGTGGCCGCCCTGATCGCGGGTGGGCTGCACGGTATCGACCGCGGCCTGCAGTTGCCCGAACCGGTCACCGGCAACGCCTACACCGGCGACGCCCAGCGCCTGCCCACCACACTGACCGAGGCCGCGGAACTCTTCGAGCAGTCCACGGTGGCCCGCGAGGCGTTCGGCGACGCGGTCGTCGAGCACTATCTCAATAGCGCGCGGGTGGAGCTCGCCGCGTTCAACTCAGCCGTCACCGACTGGGAGAGGGTGCGCGGGTTTGAACGTTTCTGACGACGCCGCCGTCCGGCCGGTGATCGGCCTGACCACCTACCGCCAGCAGGCCCGCAGCGGGGTGTGGGACGTCCACGCCAGTTTCCTGCCCGGGGTCTACCTCGACGGGGTCACCCTGGCCGGCGGTATCGCCGGCCTGTTGCCTCCTCAGCCGGTCGACGCCGACATCGCCGCCAGGGTGCTCGACGGGCTCGACGGGTTGGTCATCACCGGCGGCAAGGATGTCGACCCGGCTGTCTACGGCCATCAGCCGCATCCGAGTACCGACGAGCCGGCCCGCGACCGGGACGCCTGGGAATTCGCGCTGCTGGCAGCGGCCATCCGCCGCCGCATGCCGGTGCTCGGCATCTGCCGTGGCGCCCAGGTGCTCAATGTCGCACTCGGCGGGACCCTGCACCAGCACCTGCCCGACGTCGTCGGCCACAGCGAGCATCAACGCGGCGACGCGGTGTTCACCACCTCGTCGGTGCGAACCACCGACGGCAGCAGGCTGGCTGCGCTGTTGGGGTCCGAGCTGACGGCACAGTGTTATCACCACCAGGCCATCGACCGGCTGGGCGAGGGCCTCGAAGTCAGTGCCACCAGCGGCGGTGTGATCGAGGCAGTGGAGATGCCGGGGCCGCAGTTCGTCGTGGGTGTGCAGTGGCACCCCGAAGAGACCCTCGGCGATCTGCGGCTGTTCGCGGCCCTGGTGGAGGCGGCGCGGGAATATGCGAGGGGAAGGGTGACGTGAATACCGTCGAGCTGATCAACCCGGCGACCGAACAGGTGCTGCGGGCCGTCGAACTTCTCGACACTGCCGCGGTCGACGACGCGGTGGCCCGCGCCGCGGTCGCGCAGAAGCAGTGGGCGGCCCTGCCGCCGGCCGGACGTGCGGGGGCACTGCGGGACTTCGCCGCCGCCGTCGACGGCCACCTCGCGGAGTTGGCGGCCCTGGAAGTGGCCAATTCCGGCCACCCGATCTCCTCGGCGGAGTGGGAGGCCGGCCATGTCCGCGATGTGCTGCAGTTCTACGCCGCCTCCCCGGAACGGTTGTCCGGCAGGCAGATTCCCGTCGCCGGCGGTCTGGATGTGACCTTCCACGAGCCCATCGGCGTGATCGGAGTGATCACCCCCTGGAACTTCCCGATGACGATCGCGGCCTGGGGGTTCGCCCCGGCGCTGGCCGCCGGCAACGCGGTGCTGCTCAAACCGGCGGAGTGGACGCCGCTGACCACCATCCGGCTCGGGCAACTCGCGGTCGAGGCCGGGCTGCCGCCGGATCTGTTCCAGGTGCTGCCGGGCCGGGGATCGGTGGTGGGGGACCGCCTCGTCACCCACCCCGACGTGCGCAAGATCGTCTTCACCGGCTCCACCGAGGTCGGGACGAGAGTGATGGCTGTGGCGGCGGCACAGGTCAAGCGGGTGACGCTGGAACTCGGCGGTAAGAGCGCCAATATCATCTTCGATGACTGCGACCTGGAACGCGCAGCGGCCACGGCCCCGTACGGCGTGTTCGACAACGCCGGTCAGGACTGCTGTGCCCGTAGCCGGATTCTGGTGCAACGCAGTGTCTTCGACAGATTCATGGAATTGCTGGAGCCTGCCGTCAAGGGTGTCGCCGTCGGGGATCCCACCGACCGCGGCACCGAGATGGGTCCGCTGGTGTCCCGCAAGCATTTCGAGTCGGTAGCGGCCTATGTTCCGGACGGAGCGCCGGTGGCATTCCGGGGTTCCGCTCCGAGCGGACCCGGGTACTGGTTCCCGCCGACCGTCCTGACCCCGGACCGGACCGACCGGACCGCCACCGAGGAGATCTTCGGCCCGGTGGTCGCGGTGCTGCCGTTCGAGGACGAGGCGGACGCCATCGCGCTGGCCAACGCCACCGACTACGGCCTGTCCGGCTCGATCTGGACCGACAACTTGTCCCGGGCGCTGCGGGTGTCGCGGGCGGTGGAGGCCGGCAACCTCAGCGTGAACTCGCACTCCTCGGTGCGCTACAACACGCCCTTCGGTGGGTTCAAGAAGTCCGGCCTCGGCCGCGAGCTGGGGCCGGAGGCACCCGAGCATTTCACCGAGACCAAGAACGTCTTCATCGCGATCGGAGAGGCCACATGACAACAGCCAGGATCGACCTCACCCAACGACTGGCCGGCCGGGTGGCCGTGATCACGGGGGCAGCCAGCGGTATCGGCCTGGCGGCTGCCCGGCGGATGCACGCCGAAGGCGCCACCATCGTCGTCGGCGATATCGACCCGGCGACCGGCCGGCCGGTGGCCGACGAGCTCGGTGGAACCTTTGTCGCGGTGGATGTTTCCGACGAAGCCGCAGTCGACAATCTCTTCGACACCGCCGCGGCGACCTACGGATCGGTCGACATCGCGTTCAACAACGCCGGCATCTCCCCGCCCGACGATGACCTGATCGAGACCACCGAACTGCCGGCCTGGCAACGGGTCCAGGATGTCAACCTCAAGAGCGTCTACCTGTGCTGCCGGGCGGCGCTGCGGCATATGGTGCCGGCCGGGCGGGGGTCCATCATCAACACCGCCTCATTCGTCGCGGTGATGGGATCGGCCACTTCGCAGATCTCCTACACCGCCTCCAAAGGCGGGGTGCTGGCGATGTCCCGGGAACTCGGGGTCCAGTTCGCCCGCCAGGGTATCCGGGTCAACGCGCTGTGCCCCGGACCGGTGAACACCCCACTGCTGCAGGAACTTTTCGCCAAGGATCCCGACCGGGCCGCCCGGCGGCTGGTGCATATTCCACTGGGCCGGTTCGCCGAGGCCGACGAACTGGCCGCCGCGGTGGCGTTTCTGGCCAGTGACGACGCCTCGTTCATCACCGCCTCGACCTTCCTGGTCGACGGCGGGATCAGCTCGGCCTACGTGACCCCGCTGTAGAACCTGCCGATGGCTGCCGATCCGGAACCCGTAGCAGGCAGTGACGCACTGCTGGGTCCGGTCCGGTTCGGCAACGCTTTCGAGGAGACCGTCGAGCGGCTGTTGTCGACCATCCGGCTCGGGTTGATGGCACCCGGTGACCGGCTGCCTCCCGAGCGTGAACTCGCCACCCGTCTCGGCGTCAGCCGGGACACCGTTCGCGAGGCGCTTCGGTCGCTGTCACAGGCCGGGTACCTGTCGTCACGACGCGGCCGCTACGGCGGAACCTTTCTGGCCGAACGGCTGCCGATACCCACCGCCGGGGTGGGCGCTATCAGCCGGGCACAGATCGATGACGTGCTGCGACTGCGGCAGATCCTGGAGGTCGGCGCGGCCAGAATGGTGGCCGGACGGGCTCTGAGCCGCGCCCAACGCGATGGCTTGCGTGCGCGGCTGAAGGACCTGACGAAGGCGGATCCGCAGGACTACCGGCGACTGGACTCGCGGCTGCACCTGGCGATCGCCGAGGCGGCCGGTTCGCCTTCCCTGGTGCCGTTGGTGGCCGAGAACCGAATGCGGGTCAATGCGCTGCTGGACCGAATTCCGTTGCTGGCGCGCAACATATCGCACTCCGATCAGCAGCACGCGGCCATTGTCGCCGCAATTCTCGCCGGTGATCCGGACGAGGCCGCCGCGGCTACGATGGCTCACCTCGCCGGGTCGGCCGCGCTGTTGCACGGATTTCTGGATTGAGCTGATCGTCACCGGATCAGGGCAGCCCGGCCAGCCACCGGTCCACTTCGAGGTAGGCCGCGGCGCGCGGGCCGGCCAGCGACAGGAACACGTCGTGCTTGGCGTCGGCGACCGGCACGACGGTCTGCCGATTGCCGATGCAGCCGGCCCAGCGGGCGATATGGCTGACG
This sequence comes from Mycobacterium sp., assembly GCA_041303695.1. Lineage (GTDB taxonomy): Bacteria > Actinomycetota > Actinomycetes > Mycobacteriales > Mycobacteriaceae > Mycobacterium. The sequence goes on from JBFYOR010000204.1 coordinate 8,259, forward strand.
TCGAGTACGGCATCGCCGCGCTGCATCACCTCGGTGCCTGCGGTCTCGGCGACGCTGTGGTCCGAGCGCAGGACGAGGTTGGGCACCCCGACGTCCAGACCGTGATGCAGCAAGGCCTGACCGCGACGGATCGCGGCGATCCAGCCGGCTCGCACCGGAAATCCGCCCAGTGGCTTCCACCGCAGGTCGTAGTCGAACTCGCCGTGGTAATCGCGGTGCAGGGTCAGGCCGTAGCCGCCGGTGCCGGCGCTGCGCACCACCCCGGTCTTGCGGACCTTCGAGACCGCCCCGATAGCCGTCGAGGTTACCCGGGTGCGCAGCATCGCCGGTCCGTTGAGATCCAGGAACGGACTGTTGAGCACCAGGCCGGCCAGTCCGAGCGCGCCGATGTCACCCCGGCGGCGAATCCGGTCCAACCACAGCGCGACCACCAGCCCGCCGGTCGAGTGGCCGTAGACCAGTGTCCGGCCGCCCGGGTTCTCCGCGGCGACCAGCGCCAGCGCACCCTCCAGGTCGGCGTCATAGCGGGACAGGTCGGTGGTGAAATGCGGGGTCTGGCCCTGGCGCCAGGACCGGCCGCACTTGTGTAGATCCAGGCCGTAGAGCCGGTAGCCGCGTGCGGCGAAGAAGTCCACCAGTTCGGTGTTGAAGAAATAGTCGGTGAAACCGTGCACCGCCACCACCACCCGCGCCGACGGTCCGGTGTCAGCGCGCCGAACCAGGGTGGCGACCAGTTCGCCCTCGCCGTCGGGATCGGCGCCCAGGGCAGACGTGCTCTGCTGGTAACCGGGGAGCACGTCCGCAGACCAGTCGGTCCACCCGGTGGTCTGTGCAACCGCCACGGCCCAACCTTAACCATGCCGCGCTGCTGAGTGGCGCCGCCTGCTGGGGTGTGGCTGCGGCTACTGGGCAGTCACGGTCGCGGCGGCCGGGATAACCTAGCCCTACACCCGCGAACGGCGACGCGCCGAGCGGATCAGGGAAGGACAACACCGGTGTCGGACAACACTGCGTTGAAGCGATCCACGGCGGCGGAGCGGACCGACGTCGTACTGGTCGGTGCGGGAATCATGAGCGCCACCCTCGGTGCGTTGCTGCGCCTGGTCGAGCCGGACTGGTCGATCACCCTGGTCGAACGGCTCGACGCCGCCGCCGCGGAGAGCAGCGACCCGTGGAACAACGCCGGCACCGGGCACTCGGCGTTGTGCGAGTTGAACTACACCCCGCAGAATCCCGACGGCACCATCGACATCGCCAAGGCGATCAACGTCAACGAGCAGTTCCAGGTCACCCGGCAGTTCTGGGCCTATGCCCATGAGAACGGCATCGTGCGCGACGTCCGCAGCTTCCTCAACCCCATCCCGCACGTCAGCTTCGTGCAGGGCGCCGACAATGTCGACTATCTGCGCCGCCGCCACGAAACCCTGGTCCGCAACCCGTTGTTCGCGTCCATGGAGTTCATCGACGATGACGACGAGTTCGCCCGCCGGTTGCCGCTGATGGCGGCCGGGCGGGACTTCTCCAAGCCGGTGGGGCTGAACTGGACCGAGGCCGGAACCGACGTCGACTTCGGGTCGCTGTCGCGTCAACTGCTCGCGTACGGCGTCGAGCAGGGCATGGACACCATGTTCGGTCATGAGGTCCGCGATCTGCATCAGGAGTCCGACGGCACCTGGACGGTCAAGGTGCTCAACCGCCGTACCGGCGAAAAGTCAAAGCTGAGAAGCAAATTCGTCTTCGTCGGCGCCGGCGGTGGTGCACTGCCGCTGCTCCAGAAGTCCGGGATCAAGGAAGCCAAGGGTTTCGGCGGCTTCCCGGTCAGCGGTGAGTGGCTGCGCACCGACAAGCCCGACCTGGCCAGGGCGCACCACGCCAAGGTGTACGGCCTGCCGCCGTTGGGCGCTCCTCCGATGTCGATGCCGCACCTGGACACCCGGGTGATCAACGGCAAGGACTGGCTGCTGTTCGGGCCGTTCGCCGGGTGGTCGCCGAAGTTCCTCAAAGCCGGCAAGGTCACCGACCTGCCGC
>JBFYOR010000205.1:0-14720 GCA_041303695.1 Mycobacterium sp.
CGGTTGTGCCGTCTGGCGGATGCCCATCGCCAGACCGCGCTGCTCCGGCTCGAACCAGCCCACCACCAGCCGCCCGCTCGCCGAATTGCTACTCGCCGCAGCCATCCCGCCGAGGAACAGAAAGACCGACACCGCCACCAGCGAATCGCTCAGTGCCGCCGCCAGTGCCGCGGCCGCTGTCAGGGCGGAGCCGACGGCCAGCACCAGTCGCTCACCGAGGCGGTCCACCACGTAGCCCCAGGCGATCAGTGTCAGCACCATCCCGAACGCAGGCATGGCCGAGACCAGCCCGGCGCGGGCCAGGTCGAGGCCGCGGTCGGCGTTCAGGGTCGGGATCAGGAAGGCGACGCCGTTGATGAACACGTTGGCGCACAGCGTCGCGAACAACCCGATGGCCAACATCGACCAGCGCCGGAGGGTGCTGACCGGCGTGGCGTTCACACGCCTTAGGCTGTCACGAATGCGCCTGGGTCGTATCGCCAGCCCCGATGGGGTCGCTTTCGTCAGTATCGAGGGTGACGGGGATGCGTCCACGGGGGACGCCACCGCCCGGGAGATCGCCGAGCACCCCTTCGGCACACCGACCTTCACCGGCAGGTCCTGGCCACTTGCCGACGTCCGGTTGCTGGCGCCCATCCTTGCCACCAAGGTGGTGTGCATGGGGAAGAACTACCTGGCGCATATCGAGGAGATGGGCGGGCAGGCGCCGGAGGACCCGGTGATCTTCCTCAAGCCCAACACCGCCATCATCGGTCCCGGTGTGCCGATCCAGTTGCCCGCCAACGCCTCTCCGGTCCACCACGAGGGTGAGTTGGCGGCGGTGATCGGCCGGCCATGCAAGGACGTGCCCGCCGCCCGGGCCGCCGACGTCATCCTCGGCTACACGATCGCCAACGATGTGTCCGCGCGCGACCAGCAGAAGGCCGACGGACAGTGGACCCGAGCCAAGGGCCACGACACCTTCTGCCCGGTCGGTCCGTGGATCGTCACCGACCTCGACCCGTCGGATCTGGAGATCCGCACCGAGGTCAACGGCCAAGTGCGCCAACGCAGTCGCACCTCGATGATGATCCACGATATCGGCGCCATCATCGAATGGATGAGCTCGGTGATGACGCTGCTGCCCGGCGATCTGATCCTCACCGGTACGCCGGAGGGGGTGGGCCCACTCGAGGATGGCGACACCGTCAGTATCACCGTCGAGGGCATCGGCACACTGACCAACCCCGTTGTCCGGAAAGGCGCCCGATGACCGTGCAAAACTCTGATCAGCCCGTACGGGTTCGGTTCTGCCCCTCGCCGACCGGCACCCCGCATGTCGGCCTGGTGCGCACCGCGCTGTTCAACTGGGCCTACGCCCGCCACCACGCGGGTACCTTCGTCTTCCGGATCGAGGACACCGACGCCGCCCGCGACTCCGAGGAGAGCTACGCGGCGATCCTTGAGGCGCTGCGCTGGCTGGGTCTGGACTGGGACGAGGGCCCGGAAGTCGGTGGGCCACATCGGCCTTACCGGCAGTCACAGCGCGGCGACAGCTATCGCGACGTGATCGCCCTGCTGGTGGAAGCCGGAGAGGTGTACCCGGCCTACTCCACCCTCGAGGAGGTCGAGGCCCGCCACCTCGCGGCCGGCCGGAACCCGAAACTGGGCTACGACAACTTCGATCGCGACCTCACCGACACACAGCGCGCGGATTACGAAGCGCAGGGACGCAAGCCGGTCCTGCGGTTACGGATGCCCGACGAGGCCATCAGTTGGCATGACTTGGTGCGAGGCGAGACGACGTTCGCCGCCGGCACGGTGCCGGATTTCGCGTTGACCCGCGCCACCGGAGAACCGTTGTACACCCTGGTCAACCCGGTGGACGACGCGCTGATGAAGATCACCCACGTGCTGCGCGGCGAGGACCTGATGCCGTCCACCCCGCGGCAGATCGCCCTGCACCGTGCGCTGATCCGGATCGGCGTCGGCGAGCGTGTCCCCGAATACGCCCACCTGCCAACGGTTCTGGGGGAGGGGACGAAGAAGCTTTCCAAGCGCGACCCGCAGTCCAACCTGTTCCTGCACCGCGATCGCGGGTTCCTGCCCGAGGGCCTGATGAACTATCTCGCCCTGCTGGGCTGGGGGATCGCCGACGACCGCGACGTTTTCGGCCTCGAAGAGATGGTGCGCGCCTTCGACGTGGTCGACGTCAACTCCAATCCGGCCCGTTTCGACCAGAAGAAGGCCGAGGCGATCAACGCCGAGCACATCCGACGACTGGACCCGGCCGAGTTCGCCACCCGGTTGCGCGCCTTCTTTGAGGCGCACGGGCATGACACCGGCCTCGACGAGGCGGGTTTCGAGATGGCGGCGGAGTTGGTGCAGACCCGCGTCGTCGTGCTCTCGGAGGCGTGGAACCTGTTGAAGTTCCTGGACGAGGGCTCCTATGAGATCGATCCGGCCGCTGCGGCCAAGGAACTCGGCGCCGAATCGGTGCCCGTTCTCGATGCCGCCTGGGCTGCACTGGAGGGTGTGGACCAGTGGGAGACCGCCGGTATCGAGGAGGGGTTGAAGACCAATCTGATCGACGGATTGGGACTCAAGCCGCGCAAGGCATTCGGCCCGATCCGGGTGGCTGTGACGGGTGCGACGGTCAGCCCGCCGCTGTTCGAGTCATTGGAACTACTTGGCCGCCAGCGCAGCCTGCAGCGGCTGCGCGAGGCCCGCGACGGGGCAGAGCGGAATCTTTGGTAGTCTGCACAGCGGTTGTTGGGAAGCCTGGAATAGTTGGTTCTGACCAGCTGTTATAGGTACCCAGTGGGGTATGGTGTAATTGGCAACACAGCTGTTTCTGGTACAGCCATTCTAGGTTCGAGTCCTGGTACCCCAGCCAATGTGCGGCAATTATGTCGGCCCTGGCCGTTCGGTTATGCTGTTGCACGTTCTAGCCCCCGTCGTCTAGCGGCCTAGGACGCCGCCCTCTCACGGCGGTAGCGTGGGTTCGAATCCCATCGGGGGTACTTTCGTTCTTCGGCGAGCAGACACAAAACGCACCGTTTTGCGGCGTGTCCGCGGCACTTTACGTCTGCTCGCGGGGATTCAGGAGGGCGCGGTCGAGCCGGCCAGCGGCATCGCGGGCAATCCCAGCTTGTGGTGGTCCCAGGACCGGATCCGGTTGGCGGCGATGCGCACGGCCACCCGCTTGTTCATCATCATGTCCACTGCGGGCCTGAGATCGTCGGTGTACGGCCCGTTGTAGCGTTCCCAGACGCTCACACCGACTTTGAAGATGGTGTCGGGGTCGTCGTGGATCTCGGCCACACCCTCGAACGACACCCCCATCAGGGAGTCGTACGTCATGCCGGCCTCGATCATGAAGCTGACCCGGGGATTTCGCCGGATGTTGACCACCTTCTGCGACTTGACCTTCGTCTCGATCCAGATGTCACCGTCCAGGACGCCGTACCACATCGCCACCAGGTGCGGCTGGCCCTCCGGGCCGATGGTGGCCATGGTGCCGGTGCGGCTACTGGCCACGAAGTCGGTGATCTCCGCGTCGGTCATGACGATCTGATTGCGCTGTTTGGAACCCATGGCCGTCAGTGTGTCAGGCGACCTACAGCCGCGATGTCAGTTCCGCGGCGGCGGCCAGTAGATCGGCAGCCCACCGCTCACCGGGGTGCCGGCCCATCCGGTCGATAGGGCCGGAGACCGACACCGCGGCGACGACCGCACCGGCGCGATCGCGTACCGGAGCCGAGACGCTGGCCACTCCGGGCTCGCGCTCGGCGGCGCTCTGTGCCCAGCCTCGGCGGCGGACCTCGGCCAGGGTCCGTTCGGTGAACTCCGCTTCCGGAAGCACCGCCTGCTGGGTGGCGGTATCGGCATGGGCCAGCAGCACTCTGGCCCCGGAACCCGCCGTCATCGGCAGCCTTGCCCCGACCGGGACGGTATCGCGAAGTCCCGCAGGCGGTTCCAGGGCGGCGATGCAGACCCGGATGACGCCCTCACGCCGGTACAGCTGAACGCTCTCGCCGGTAATCTCGCGCAGCTGCGGCAGGACGGCAGCGCTGGCAGCGAGCAGGGGATCGTTGACACCGGCCGACAGTTCGGACAGTGCCGGTCCCAGTTCCCAGCGCCCGGCTTCGTCGCGGGCCAGCAGCCGATGGACCTCCAGACCGGCGGCCAGCCGATGTGCGGTGGCGCGCGCCAGTCCGGTGCGCTGGCACAGTTCGGCCAGGCTGCACGGCGACTCGGCGATCGCGTGCAGCACACCCACGGCTTTGTCGAGCACGCCGATACCGCTATCCTGTCTCATATCCAGATACTAGCGTCTCACGATGTGAGATGCCGGTGGCCAGGCCACCGGGAATGTGAGATGCCGGTGGCCGGCCACCGAGAATGTGAGATGAGCAGATGGCAGAGCCTGACCGCCCCCGTACCCTCGCCGACAAGGTGTGGGCCGACCATGTCGTCGCCGCGGGTGCCGGCACCGGCGCGGCCCGCGAACCCGACCTGATCTACATCGACCTGCACCTGGTCCATGAGGTCACCAGCCCGCAGGCCTTCGATGGTCTGCGCCTGGCCGGGCGCCCGGTCCGCCGGCCCGATCTGACACTGGCCACCGAGGACCACAATGTGCCGACGATTGACATCGACAAGCCGATCGCCGACCCGGTGTCCCGCATCCAGGTGGAGACACTGCGGCGCAACTGCGCCGAGTTCGGCATCCGTTTGCATTCGATGGGAGATCTCGAACAGGGCATCGTGCACGTGGTCGGTCCGCAACTGGGACTCACCCAACCGGGCATGACGATCGTCTGCGGCGACAGCCACACCTCCACCCACGGCGCCTTCGGTGCACTGGCGATGGGTATCGGCACTTCCGAGGTGGAACACGTGCTGGCCACCCAGACGCTTCCACTGCGTCCGTTCAAAACGATGGCGGTCAACGTCGACGGTCAATTGCCGCCCGGGGTGACCGCCAAGGACATCATCCTGGCGGTCATCGCCAAGATCGGAACCGGTGGCGGGCAGGGGCATGTCATCGAGTACCGCGGCAGTGCGATCGAGGCGCTGTCGATGGAGGGCCGAATGACGATCTGCAACATGAGCATCGAGGCCGGTGCCCGGGCCGGGATGGTGGCGCCGGACCAGACCACCTATGAGTTCCTGCGCGGGCGCACCTATGCGCCGACCGGCGCGGATTGGGATGCGGCCATCGCCGCGTGGGACCGGTTGCCCACCGATGACGGAGCGGAGTTCGACACCGAGGTCTACATCGACGCCACGACACTGAGTCCGTTCGTCACCTGGGGCACCAACCCTGGACAGGGTGTGCCGCTGTCAGAGTCCGTGCCCGACCCCGAACTCATGACCGGTGACGCCGAGCGACACAACGCCGAGAAGGCGTTGGCGTACATGGACCTTCGGCCCGGCATCCCGATGCGTGATATCGCCGTCGACGTCGTGTTCGTCGGCTCGTGCACCAACGGCCGCATCGAGGACCTGCGGGCGGTGGCCGACGTGCTGCGCGGGCGCCGGGTGGCCGACGGCGTCCGGATGCTGATCGTTCCGGGTTCGATGCGGGTGCGTGAGCAGGCCGAGGCCGAAGGACTCGGTGAGATCTTCACCGCGGCAGGCGCGGAGTGGCGGCTCGCCGGCTGCTCGATGTGTCTGGGGATGAATCCCGATCAACTCTCACCCGGCCAGCGCTGTGCGGCGACCTCGAACCGCAACTTCGAGGGACGGCAGGGCAAGGGCGGCCGAACGCACCTGGTCTCGCCGGCCGTGGCTGCCGCGACCGCCGTGCGCGGAACCCTTTCATCTCCCGCCGATCTCGACTTCTGAACCAGGAGAACAAGACTTATGGACGCTTTCGACACCCACACCGGAATCGGTGTGCCGCTGCGCCGCTCCAATGTCGACACCGACCAGATCATTCCGGCGGAGTACCTCAAGCGGGTGTCCCGGACGGGTTTCGAGGACGGACTGTTCGCCGCCTGGCGCAATGAGGGGTCGTTCATCCTCAATCAGGCGCCGTTCGACCGGGGCTCGGTGTTGGTCGCCGGGCCGGACTTCGGCACCGGATCCTCACGCGAGCATGCGGTCTGGGCGCTGATGGACTACGGGTTCCGGGTGGTGATCTCGTCCCGGTTCGCCGACATCTTCCGCGGCAACTCCGGTAAGGCCGGACTGCTGGCCGCCGAAGTGACACAGGATGACGTCGAACTGCTCTGGAAGCTCATCGAGCAGCAGCCAGGTCTGGAAATCACTGTGAATCTTCAAGATCGGACCATCAGCGCGGGAACGGCCATGGTGCCGTTCACGATTGACGACTACACCGCGTGGAGACTGCTCGAGGGACTCGACGATATCGGCCTTACGCTGCGGAAACTACCTGAAATCGAGACGTTCGAGGCGGCCCGCCCGCACTGGAAGCCACGCATCCCGGCGGTGTCCTGACCGAGGGTGCCGCCGGAGAAATCCGGCTGTCCGAGGGGTAGCTGGGCGGGTACTGAATTCGCCTCAAGCGCCCCAATCGGATTGAAAAGACGCTGCCGCGATTTTGCTGAAATTGCGCGTGGCTCATGGATATCTGCGCTTCGAGGGTTTACCGTATTTTCCAGTCGGTCCAGGGTGGACCACTGTCTCGGAGGATTTGAATGAACAAAGCAGAGTTGATCGAAGTTCTCACGGAACGGTTGGGCACCGATCGTCGCCACGCGAACGACGCCGTGGAGCATCTGATCGACGCCATCGTGCGCGCCGTGCAAAAGGGTGACAGCGTGACCATCACCGGGTTCGGTGTTTTCGAACGTCGCCGCCGCGCAGCGCGCGTCGCTCGTAACCCGCGAACCGGCGAAACGGTGAAGGTGAAGCCGACCTCTGTACCCGCGTTCCGGCCCGGAGCGCAGTTCAAGGCAATTGTCTCTGGTGCGCAAAAACTCCCGGCCGAAGGCCCCGCTGTCAAACGAGGCGCCGTGGGTGGCGCAGTGAGGAAGGCTGCTGTGAAGAAGGCTGTCAAGAAGGTCGCCGTGAAGAAGGCCGTCGTCAAGAAGGCGCCCGCGAAGAAGGCTCCGGTTAAGAAGGCCGTCGTCAAGAAGGCTGCCGTGAAGAAGGTCGTCGCGAAGAAGGCTCCGGTTCGCAAGGCCGTCGTCAAGAAGGCTGCCGTGAAGAAGGTCGTCGCGAAGAAGGCGCCGGCCAAGAAGGGCCGCCGCTAAGCACTGATCGCGAATACGCCGCGGACCGAAAGGTTCGCGGCGTATTTGTGTTTTAAGGGCAGGTGTTTCAGGAGCCCGTGGTGGTAGCCAGCGGGCTGGGCAGATGGTCGGCGGCGATCAGTTTTCCCTGCGCCAGTGACAGCACCCAGGTACTGCCCTTGCGGTTGCGGGACTTGTCCGGTTTGACGCCGTCGCGCTTGCACCACCAGTCGATGAGGGACGGAATCACCTCGCCCTGCGTGCAGATCACCGGCGTTTCGCCCTGTGCGGTAATGGCCAGCACCCGCTTGTGCGCACGTTTGGGATCGTCCGCATAGGCATCCGCGGTCAGGGCGGACTCCACCGATACCGGCACGCCGAGTTGCCGGGCCGTCGGCTCGACTGTCTGCACGCACCGCAGCTTCTCGGCGGCGTAGATGCTGGAGCCACCGAAGGCGATCAACTGCGGCACCAGGGATTCCGCCTGGGCCCTGCCCTTCTTGTCCAGCGGCCGCTGGCGGTCCTCGCCTTTGTACCGCGCCTTGCGGCCCGCGGTTCCGTGTCGCACGATCAACACCGTCTGAGTGTCGGCCGGCTTCTTGGCGAACACCGTCAGCATCGTTCGGTCCAGCGCGTAGCTGAGCCGCTTCCTGGCTTCCGGGACGGACAGCCATCTCATATCGTCGGCTTCCGGACCCGGGGCGAACTCACCGCCCCCGGCGCGCGCCGCCCAGTAGCGGACGACCTTGGTGCCGCCGGGGATCGGGTAGCTGACCATTCCGAGCCGTCGGCCCAGGTGCGCCAGATGACCGGTCTCCTCGAAGATCTCGCGCACCGCGGCCACCGGTTCGATCTCGCCGGTCTCGAGTTTCCCCTTCGGCAGAGACCAGTCGTCGTAGCGGGGGCGGTGAATCACCGCGATCAGCGGTTGGCCGGACGCCTCGTCTGGCCGCCACAGCACCGCTCCCGCGGCCGGTACCTGTTTGGCGGCCTTCGTCTTCGCGGATGCCACCTCAGGAGGACCGGTGCTTTTCCATCAACCAGAGCTGGTGGTCGCGGACCTCGCGGCCGGCCTGCGGTGAGGCGGTCCAGCGGCCGTCGGGACCCAACTCCCAGCAGCGGGTGGCCGGGTTCATCGCGGAGTCGAACACCTCGTCCAGATATCCGCTGAGCTTGCGGTCCTTCACCTGGGCCATGACCTCCACCCGGCGGTCGAGGTTGCGGTGCATCATGTCCGCGCTGCCGATCCAGCACTCGTCGATCGCCTCGAAGTGCATGACCCGGGAGTGCTCGAGGAACTCTCCGAGGATGGACCGCACCGAGATGTTCTCGGAGAACCCCTCGACGCCGGGACGCAGCGCACAGATGCCGCGGACGACGACCTCGACGCGCACCCCGGCCTGCGAGGCGCGGTAGAGGCCGTCGATGATCTTCTCGTCCACAATGGCATTGGCCTTCATCCGGATTCGCCCGGTGCCGTGCTGCCGATGTGCCTCCACCTCACGCTCGATGCGCTCGAGGATTCCCTTCCGGATGCCCTCCGGTGCGACGAGCAGATTGCGGTAGCCCACCTTGCGCGAGTAACCGGTCAGCGAGTTGAACAGATCGGTCAGATCCGCCCCGATGTCGGGTGTGGCGGTGAACAGGCCGACATCCTCATACAGCCGAGCGGTTTTCGGGTTGTAGTTACCGGTGCCGATGTGGCAGTAGCGCCGGATGGTGGAACCCTCGCGGCGGACCACCAGGCAGGTCTTGCAGTGGGTCTTCAACCCGACCAGGCCATAGACGACGTGCACGCCCGCGTCTTCGAGTGCACGTGCCCACTTGATATTGGCCTGCTCATCGAAGCGGGCCTTCAATTCCACCAGTGCCACCACCTGTTTCCCGGCGTCGGCGGCTTCGATTAGCGCATTGACGATCGGTGAGTCGCCCGACGTCCGGTAGAGGGTCTGCTTGATGGCCAGCACATCCGGGTCGGCCGCGGCCTGCTCGATGAAGCGCTGCACGCTGGTGGAGAACGACTCGTAGGGATGGTGCACCAGGACATCGCCTTCGCGCAGGGTGGCGAAGATGCTCTTGCCCTCGCGGTCGGCGAAGGCCGGGTTGGTCGCGGGTACGAACGGCCGCTCCTTGAGAGCCGGGCGGTCGACGGCGTAGACCTGCCACAGCGACTTCAGGTCGAGCAGACCGGGCACCTGCACCACGTCGCCAGGGTTGACGTCCAGTTCGCGCAACAGCACCCCGAGCATGTGCTCGCTCATATTGCGCGAGACCTCCAGGCGCACCGGTGGGCCGAAGCGGCGCCGAGCCAGTTCTCGTTCCAGCGCCTGGAGAAGATCCTCGTCGCGGTCCTCGACGTCCATATCGGCATTGCGGGTGATCCGGAAGGCGTGACGTTCGACGATCTCCATACCGGGGAACAGCGCCGGCAGGAATGCGCCGATCAGCTCCTCCATCGGCAGGAACCGGATCGTCTGGGTCTCGCCGTCGGTGCTGTCCAGTCGGATGAACCGGTCGACGTTGTCGGGCACCTTCACCCTGGCGAAGTGCTCACCGCCGTCGGCCGGGGATTTGACCGTGATGGCCAGGTTCAGGCTGAGTCCGCTGACGAAGGGGAAGGGGTGGGCCGGGTCGACGGCCAGCGGGGTCAGGACCGGGAAGACCTGATCGTTGAAGTACTTCGACAGCGCAGGGCGGTCGGACTCGGAAAGGTCGTCCCACCGGACGAACTCGATACCCTGCTCAGCCAGCGCCGGGCGCACGGAGTCCATGAACACCTGGGCGTGCCGGATCGCCAACTGCTGGGTGCGCTCACCGATCAGCCGGAGCTGCTCGCGGGGGGTGAGTCCGTCCGCGGACCGGACCATCAGCCCCATCTCGTCGCGGCGCTTGAGACCGGCGACCCGCACCATGTAGAACTCGTCGAGATTGGAGGCGAAGATCGCCAGGAACTTGGCCCGGTCCAGAAGCGGCAGTGAGGTGTCGGCGGCCAGCGCCAGCACCCGGGCGTTGAAATCGAGCCAGCTCAGTTCCCGGTTGAGGTAGCGGTCCTGCGGCAACGGGTTGTCGACGGCGGCCGCGGTGGCCGCCGGCGGCGCCTCCGGCGCGCGGTGTTCGGCGTGGCCGTCGGTCTGTGATGCGCGGGAATCCGCCTCCGTCTCGGTCATGACCTCATCTTCCCCCATCGCGGGCGGGTCCGTCCCGTTGCGGGCTAATACGGGGTGAACTTCGCGCCGCCGTGGTCGTCAACGCGCTGACCTGTGCATCAGTGACCCTGCAGCGTCGCCTCGGTGGCTGCGCCGACGCCCAGCAGGCGCGCGTCGGCGAGATCCAGCGGAGTGTCGATATCGCACCGCAGCCCGGGCCAGTCGCCGGTGAGCTCCACCGCGCCGCCCCGGTGATGGCGCCGCGCCGAGTCGGCCCCGAACATCGGGTCCAGCGGGACGCCGAACGCGATCAGGGCACAGGTGCCGCTGCCCTGGCGGTCGGTGACGAAGCTGCGCGGGTGCGATCGTGCCGCGGCCAGCGCAGCATCGAGTTCGGCGGTCCGTAGCGAAGGTAGGTCGCCCTGCAGCACAGCGACATTGGGAATGGGCGAGAGTGCGTTCGCGATCCCGATGGCGTTGTTCAGCGGGTCCGGGTGGCCTGCGGGGGTGGGATCGTCGACGATGATCGCGCCGAGATCGCGGGCGGCCGCGGCGGCCGCGGGGTCGGGAGTCACCACCGTGATGGACGCGACGGAGGTGACCGCCCGTGCCGCGGTGAGGGTGTCGACGAGCATGGCCAGCACGACGCGCTCGCGATCCGGCGCGGAGAACAGCTCCGCCAGCCGGGACTTGGCAACCGCGAGCCGCTTGACCGCGACGATCAAGCCGATCTCAGGACCAGCGCTCATGGGCGTCATCCTGCCAGCGACCCGAGGGCCGAGCCGCTGCGACCAGCCGTCGACGCCCACATGGACCCGGATACCAGGGAACCGGATACTAGGTTGGACTGATGGGCAACTCGCTGGGAACCGCGGCGGTGATGGGCGCCGGCGCCTGGGGCACCGCACTGGCCAAGGTCCTGGCCGACGCGGGCAACGATGTGCGCCTGTGGGCGCGCCGTCCGGAGATCGCCGATGAGGTCAACGACGCGCACACCAACGCCGGATACCTGCCCGGCGTCATCCTGCCGCCGGCGATCCGGGCCACCGCCGACCCGGCCGAGGCGCTCGACGGCGTGACCACGGTGCTGCTCGGGGTGCCGTCCCAGACACTGCGGGGAAACCTCCAGGCGTGGCGCGATCACATCACCGATGGGGCAACGCTGGTCAGCCTGGCCAAGGGGATCGAACTGGGCACGCTGATGCGGATGAGCCAGGTGATCGTCGCGGTAACCGGAGTCGACCCCGGCCAGGTGGCCGTGGTGTCCGGGCCCAACCTGGCCGACGAGATCGCCGACGAACAACCCGCCGCCACCGTGGTGGCCTGCTCGGACTCGGGCCGGGGTGTGGCGCTGCAACGGGCGTTGAGCACCGCCTACCTGCGGCCCTATACCAACTCCGATGTGGTGGGAACCGAGATCGGCGGTGCCTGCAAGAACGTCATCGCGCTGGCCTGCGGGATGGCGGCGGGTGTCGGCCTCGGGGAGAACACCGCCGCGGCCATCATCACCCGCGGACTGGCCGAGATCATGCGGCTCGGAATAGCGCTGGGCGCCAAGACGACAACGTTGGCCGGGCTCGCCGGGGTGGGCGACCTGGTGGCGACCTGTACCTCGTCGCACTCCCGCAACCGCAGCTTCGGAGTGCACCTGGGCCGTGGGGACACCCTCGAGGAGGCCCAACGGGCCACCCACGGCCACGTCGCCGAGGGTGTCACCTCCTGCTCGTCGATTCTCGCGCTGGCATCCAGCTACGACATCGAGATGCCGCTCACCGATGCCGTCCACCGGGTGTGCCACAAGGGGTTGTCCGTCGACGAGGCCGTCGTGCTGCTGCTGGGCCGCAGCACCAAACCGGAATGACGCAGCGCTACGGGGACTCCACCCGCACCGTCAAAGCGGTTGACTCCGAGGCGATTCCGGGCCAGCCGGTCGGACACGTCCCGGTTCCGGCGTCGGCGTTCCACCTCTGCGCGGACGAGGGATCCGAGGAACACGTCTACGGCCGCTACTCCAATCCGGTGTGGACCCGGCTCGAGGCGGCGCTGGCGCAGTTGGAGGAGGCCACCACCGCACTGTGCTTCGGCTCCGGGATGGCGGCGGTCACCGCCGCACTGCGGGTGCTGTCCCGGCCGGGCGGGGTTCTGGTGGTCCCCGCCGACGGCTACTACCAGGTCCGCCGCTACGCCACCGAAAGTCTTGCCCCGCTCGGTGTCACGGTGCGCGAGGCGACGGCCGACCAGATGTGCGAGGCCGCGCAGCAGGCCGATGTGGTGCTGGCCGAGACACCGACCAATCCCGGTCTGGACGTGGTTGACCTGCACCGCCTGGCCGGGATCTGCCACCGTCGCGGCGCCCGGCTCATCGTCGACAACACCACCGCAACCCCGCTCGGTCAGCAGCCGTTGTCGTTGGGCGCGGACCTGGTGGTGGCCAGCGCCACCAAGGCCCTTGCCGGGCACAGCGACCTGATCGCCGGATACGTCGCCGGTAGCCAGCCCGACCTGATGGATGCGCTGGAGCGGGAACGGCTGCTGGCCGGGCCCATCCTCGGCGCGCTGGAGGGCTGGATGCTGCTGCGCAGCATCGGCAGCTTCGGGCTGAGGTTCGACCGGCAGTGCCACAACGCCCTGTCGCTGGCCACCGCCCTGAGCGCTCACCCGGCAGTGCGGTCGGTGCGGTATCCCGGACTCCCGGGCGATCCCGCCCACGATGTCGCCCTCACCCAGATGCGCCGGTTCGGCGGACTGCTGGCGGTCGAACTGGACAGCGCCGAGGCCGTGCACGCACTGGTGCGCCACAGCGAACTGCTCGTCGCGGCCACCAGCTTCGGCGGGCTGCACACGTCGGTGGACCGCCGGGCCCGCTGGGGCGACGCCGTGCCGGGCGGGTTCGCCCGCATCTCGGCCGGCATCGAGGACACCGACGACCTGGTTGCCGACGTCCTGGCAGCGCTCGAGGCCGCTTCCGGCCCGGGTGGGCTGTAGCCTCTCTAGCTTGTGACTCCCCGCCCCGGCTCCCGGATCCGCGTTGCCGTCGTCTATGGCGGGCGCAGCTCCGAACACGCAATCTCCTGCGTGTCGGCGGGCAGCATCCTGCGTCACCTGGACCCGAACCGTTTCGACGTGGTGCCCGTGGGCATCGCCCGGGACGGGTCCTGGCTGCGCGCAGACGTCGATCCCGGTGAACTGGCCATCACCGACGGACGATTGCCCGAGGTGGCCGGTGGATCGGACAACCCGCTGGCGCAGGCCGGCGAGATCCTGGCCGCGGTGGACGTGGTGTTCCCGATCCTGCACGGTCCCTACGGCGAGGACGGGACCATTCAGGGCCTGCTGGAGTTGGCCGGTCTGCCCTACGTCGGCGCCGGGGTGTTCGCCAGTGCCGCCGGGATGGACAAGGAGTTCGCCAAGAAGATCCTGGCCGCCGAGGGCCTGCCCATCGGTGACTTCGTGGTCCTTCGCCCCCATCAGGGTGAGCCGGCCGCAGCCGATATCGAGCGGCTGGGCTTTCCGCTGTTCGTCAAGCCGGCCCGCGGCGGATCCTCGATCGGGGTCAGCCGGGTCGCCGGGCCGGACGAGTTGACGGACGCGATCGCGCAGGCCCGCCGGCACGACCCGAAGGTCATCATCGAGGCGGCGATCATCGGCCGCGAACTCGAGTGCGGCGTCCTGGAGTTTCCGGACGGCTCGGTCAAGGCCTCCACGATCGGAGAGATCCGGGTACCCGGTGTCGGCGTCTACGACTTCGAGACCAAGTACCTCGACGACGCCGCCGAACTCGACGTCCCCGCCGCGCTGCCCGACACGGATGTGAAACTGTTGCAGGACTTGGCTATCCGCACCTTCAGCGCGCTGGACTGTCAGGGCCTGGCCCGGGTGGACTTCTTCCTCACCGAGGACGGCCCGGTGATCAACGAGATCAACACCATGCCCGGGTTCACCACCATCTCGATGTACCCCCGGATGTGGGGTGCCAGCGGGGTGGACTACCCGACGCTGGTCGGCACCATGGTGGAGACCGCGCTGGCCCGGGGCACCGGGCTGCGCTGAGCGCTCAGGGCTTACCGGGCCGGATCGGCGTCGCCGCCATGGTGCGCTCGATGACGGCGGACAGGGTCTGAATCGGCGCCGGGCCCGAGCCGTCCGGCAGGGTCAGCGCCACGTACACCGGCCGATCCACACATACCCAGGTGCTGCGTCCGGCGTCGGGGTCGGTCAGTCGGAACCAGGAGACCCGATCCACCATCTGGATCGGTGCGCCGACGACGAACTCGGCCGGACGGTCCAGCCCGCAGCGCATGATGACCGGTGCGCCGTCCCCGCGCCAGGCCGCGGTACCGGCCGGGGTGGGCTCGGCGGTCGCCGCGCGCCGGAGTTCGCCGAGTTGGTC
>JBFYOR010000206.1:0-3000 GCA_041303695.1 Mycobacterium sp.
GCTGCCTGTTCTACGAGTTCGGCTGCCGTGGCCCGATGACCCACTCGCCGTGCAACCGGATCCTGTGGAACCGGCAGTCCTCCAAGACCCGCGCCGGCCAGCCCTGCTACGGCTGCACCGAACCGGAGTTCCCGCACTTCGACCTCGCCCCGGGCACGCTGTTCAAGACCCAGAAGGTCGCCGGCGTGATCCCCAAGGAAGTGGGTACCGGCGCCAAGAAGTTGTCGTATATGGCGCACGCCGCCGCGGCGCGGTTGGCCGCTCCGCAGTGGTCCAAAGAAGACATGTTCGTGGTCTAGGCCCACGACTTACCCGCTTGCAGTGAACTTGCCGTGAAAGGACATTCATGACCTCGCTAGACATACATGTCAGCCCGCTCGGACGTGTCGAGGGTGACCTCGATGTCCGGGTCACCGTCACCGACGGTGTCGTCACCTCCGCCTGGACCGAGGCCGCGATGTTCCGCGGCTTCGAGATCATCCTGCGGGGCAAGGACCCGCAGGCCGGCCTCATCGTGTGTCCGCGCATCTGCGGAATCTGCGGTGGCAGCCACCTCTACAAATCGGCCTATGCGCTGGACACCGCGTGGAAGACGCACATGCCGGCCAACGCCACCCTGGTCCGCAACATCGCCCAGGCCTGCGAGACGCTGCAGTCGATTCCGCGCTACTTCTACGCGCTGTTCGCCATCGACCTGTGCAACAAGAACTACGCGAAGTCGTCGATGTACGACGAGGCGGTGCGCCGGTTCGCGCCGTATGTCGGCACCAGCTACCAGAAGGGTGTGGTGCTGTCCCAGAAGCCGGTCGAGGTGTACGCGATCTTCGGCGGTCAGTGGCCGCACTCCAGTTTCATGGTTCCCGGCGGCGTGATGGGTGCGGCGACGCTGTCCGACGTCACCCGCTCGATCGCGATCCTGGAGAACTGGAAGGACAACTGGCTGGAGTCCGACCTGCTCGGCTGCAGCATCGACCGCTGGCTGGAGAACAAGACCTGGGAGGATGTGCTGGCCTGGGTCGACGAGAACGAGTCGCAGCGCAACAGCGATCTCGGATTCTTCATCCGGTACTCGCTGGACATCGGTCTGGACAAGTACGGCCAGGGTGTCGGCAACTACATCTCCACCGGCACCTACTTCGACCCGAAGCTGTACGCCAACCCCACCATCGAGGGTCGCAACAAGGCGCTGATCGGCCGCGGCGGAATCTTCGCCGGCGGGCAGTGGCACGAGTTCGACCAGGCCAGGGTTCGCGAGGACGTCACCCACTCGTTCTACGAGGGCAGCCGGCCGTTGCACCCGTTCGAGGGCGAGACCATCCCGGTGGATCCGGAGGCGGGTAAGAAGCAGGGTAAGTACAGCTGGGCCAAGTCGCCCCGGTACGAGTTGGAAGGCCTCGGCAACCTGCCGCTGGAGACCGGTCCGCTGGCCCGCCGGATGGCCGCCGCCGGACCGAACGCCGGCGCGCACCAGGACAGCGATCCGCTGTTCCTCGACATCTACAACAAGGTCGGGCCCAGTGTGCTGACCCGTCAGTTGGCCCGGCTGCATGAGGCGCCGAAGTACTTCAAGTGGGTTCGGGACTGGCTGGATCAGCTCAACCTCAAGGAGAGCTTCTACACCAAGCCCACCGAGTACGCCGAGGGCAAGGGTTTCGGTGCCACCGAGGCGGCCCGCGGTGCGCTCGCGGACTGGATCGTCATCGAGAACAACAAGATCAAGAACTACCAGGTGGTGACACCGACCGCCTGGAATATCGGCCCCCGGGACGGCAACGACGTCCTGGGCCCGATGGAGAAGGCCCTCGTCGGGTCGCCGATCGTCGATCCGGAGGACCCGGTCGAACTGGGCCACGTGGCGCGCAGCTTCGACTCCTGCCTGGTGTGCACCGTGCATGCCTACGACGGCAAGACCGGCAAGGAGCTGTCGAAGTTCGTCATCAACGGCATGGTGTGACATCGGGCGCACCTGACTCCGCCATCGACCTCGAACCACCGGCGTACGAGGTACTCGTTGTCGGCTGCGGCAACCTGCTGCGCGGCGATGACGGCGTCGGCCCGGTTCTCATCCGCCACCTGTGGGACCGCGGCGTGCCGCAGGGCGCCCGGCTGGTCGACGGCGGCACTGCCGGTATGGATGTGGCCTTCCAGATGCGCGGCGCCGCGCAGGTGGTGATCGTCGACGCTTCTGCCACCGGCGCGGCACCCGGCACCATCTATCGGGTTCCGGGCGAGGAACTCGGCGAACTACCCCCGCTGGAGGGTCTGCACACCCACGCGTTCCGGTGGGATCACGCGATCGCCTTCGCCCGGTGGGCGCTCGGCGACGCCTGCCCGACCGACATCACGGTGTTCCTCATCGAAGCTGCCGGGGTGGATCTGGGTGCGGAGTTGTCCGGGCCGGCGCGGACCGCCATGGAGCAGGTGATCGACCTCATCGAGCGGGACTATCTGGCACCGCTTCGGCCGCGGATCGCTGACGAGACATCCGTCGAGATCACCGCCGACGGCTATCTGCGGGTTGTCGCCGCCCTGGCCGCCTCCAGGTTCCCCTCCGATGCGCTGGCCGCGGTACTGCGCGACGGGCAACTGTGGCTGTTCCCGTTGCGCGGACCGAGCAGTGGAGGCCTGCTGCTCAAACAACGCAACCCGGCCGGCGACCGGACCGTACTGCTGCGCGAAGTGCTCGGTGACGGTTTCCCGGCAGGGATCCGTGCGGCATTCTGGGACGATGAGCACAAGGCTCTCCGCATTCCTCTGCAATCGTGATCGCCATGACTGAGCAGCAGCCGCCCAAGACGACCGTTCGCGCCGACAGCGCCGCGGACGAAGCGCTGGATGTGCAGACGGTGGTGGTCGCCGACCCTGGCCGCCGATGGGCAGTGGAGATCGTCGTGGTGTTCGCCGACGGCGTCGTCCGCAAGAGGATCTCGACCCACCCGACCAAGGCCCGCGCCGAACTGTCGGCCGATCTGATCAAACGCACCGCCGAGCGCGATATCG
>JBFYOR010000207.1:0-8415 GCA_041303695.1 Mycobacterium sp.
GTGTCGGCATTGATCGCCAAGATCCACACCGTCGAGTGGACGACCTGCGTACTGCGCCACCCGGCGCTGCAGATCGGCATGAACGCCAACTGGTACGGCGCCCTGGGCGAGACCTTCAAGGACAAGATCGGCCGTGTCGGGGACAGCGAGGTCCTCTCGGGCATCGTCGGTTCGCCGGTGGACCACACCGTCCCGTTCTCCCTCACCGAGGAATTCGTCACCGTGTATCGGCTTCACTCGCTGATCCCGGACGACTGGAACTGGTTCTCGCTGGAGTCCGGCGAGCACCTGCGCAACACCACCTTCACCGAGATCCAGGGCAAATACACCCGTGACTTCATGCACAGCATGGAGATGGGCGACCTGTGGTACTCGATGGGTCAAGCGAGCGCGGGCGCGATCTGCCTGCACAACTACCCGAATGCGCTGCGCAAGTTGGAGCGTATCGACGGCCAGTTCACCGACCTCGCGACACTGGATATCGTCCGGGACCGTGAGCGTGGCATTCCGCGGTACAACGACTTCCGCGAGATGCTGCACATGCCGCGACGGAAGAGCATCGACGAGATCACGCCGAACAAGCAGTGGGCCAAGGAGATCAACGAGATCTACGGCGGCGACGTCGACTTGGTGGACACCCAGGTCGGTATGCAGGCCGAACAGCCGCCGAAGGGTTTCGGTTTCTCCGACACCGCATTCCGGATCTTCATCGTGATGGCCTCGCGTCGGTTGAAGTCCGACCGGTTCTTCACCAACGACTTCCGTCCCGAGGTGTACACCCAGGTCGGCTGGGACTGGGTGAACAACAACGGCATGAAGGACGTCATCCTGCGCCACTACCCGGAACTCACGCCGGCCATGGAAGGCGTCGAGCGGGTCTTCGCCCCGTGGCCCAAGCTCGGCGCACCCACGCCGGACAAGCCCAACCGCATCGTGCAGCTCGCCGATACGGTTCGCGCCTACATGCCGTGGGGCTAAGGGACCTGTGGCAGAGGATTTTCCACACGCATCGGCTCTAGAGGGAATCCGCTTCACCGCCCAGATCGGCGTTCCCAACATCGTCCAGGGGTTGTTCAGCAAGCGGGAACTGCCGGTCAAGGTCGCGTCCAAGCTGGGCACCGACCACCTGGGCTACCAGTTGGTCGAAGGACTGGTCCAGCAGTACGGGCCCGGCCCGTTCTACGTCCGGGTGGCCAAGGACGAGGTGCTGCTGGTCACCCATCCCGACGATCTGGAGTTCGTCCTAGGCGGCTCCCCGGACCCGTTCGCCTCCGACCCGGACCCGAAGGTCAAGGGAATGGCCGCTTTCCAGCCGGACGCCTTGACGATCTCCAGGGGCGATCTCTGGGCGCAGCGCCGGCAGTTCGCCGACACGGTGTGCAGGCCCGACCAGTCGGTGCATCCGCTGGCCACGGCGTGGGCCGGGGTTGCTGCGGATACGGCGCGTGAACTGGCGGGAACGCCGATCCGCTGGGAGGACATCGACCGCGCGTTCCTGCGGATGATCCGGCGGGTGGTGCTCGGCGACAGCGCCGCCGACGACACCCTGATCACCGATCTGCTCGGTGAACTCATGGCACAGGGCAACAAGATGCCCGGTGAGCCGGGTCCGCAGTACCCGGAATTCATCGGCATGATCCAGCGCTATATCGACAAGGCCGAACCGGGAAGTCTGGCCGCCCTGGTGGCCAGTGCCCCAACCCCGCCCGGCGGCGCCGCCGGTCAGATGGTGCACTGGATGTTCGCCCTCAAGGCCAACCAGGCTGCCAACGTCCTGCGGGCGCTTGCGGTGCTGGCCACCCACCCCGAGCAGCAACGCGAGGCCCGCACCGAGATCGCCGGTGTCGACCTCGGCACGGCCGCCGGGGTGGCGTCGCTGGACTACCTGGGTGGCTGCCTGCTCGAGGCCATGCGGCTGTGGCCGACGGTGGGACTGCTGGTGAAGGTCGCTCATCGCGATGTCGAGTTCCCCAGCGGCCCAGTGCTGTCCGAGGGGCGGCAGGTGATGATCTACAACGTCTTCAACCACCGCAACCGGGCTCTCATCCCCTACGCCGACCGCTTCTCCCCCGGCGAGTGGGTCACTGGAAGCGCCGGGCAGGACTGGTCGTTCAACTTCTTCAGCCACGGACCGCAGAACTGCCCCGGCGCGGGCATCTCGATCTTCCTCGGGCAGGCCGTGATGGCGCACCTGCTCGAGGCCGGCCCGCTGTCAGTCTCCGGCGTCCGACTGGATCCGGGTAAGCCGCTGCCACACGGCGTCGACCTGTACGGGCTGACCGTGCGCGCCGGCTCTTCAGCGTGAATTGCGGCGCAATAGGAGGGAATTAGCGAGCCATGACCACCACGAGTGAGCATCTTCAGCGCGTACTCGACGGCCGCTGGCGCGGCACCAAGGTCATGATCCGCGAGAAGCTCTCGCTACCGATCTTCAAGCCGCACTTCACCCCGACCAAGGACGTCGCCCGGGCCCGGGTCAACGCGCAGTTGGCGATCATCGCAGCAGCCGGGCAGGCCGAGGACGGCTTCCTCAAGGACCGCGGCGGCACCGGCGACGCCGGGGCGGCGGTGACCAAGATCGAGATGCTGGCGATGTCGGATCTGTCCCTGATGGTCAAGGCCGGAGTGCTGTGGGGTCTGTTCGGCGGAGCGATCGAGAACCTCGGCACCGAACGCCACCACGAAGCCTATGTTCGGCCACTGATCACTCTGGACCTGCTGGGCTGCTTCGCCATGACCGAGACCGGACACGGCAGCGACGTCCAGAGCCTTGAGACCACCGCCACCTACGACCCGGATACCGAAGAGTTCGTCGTGAACTCGCCGACGCCGTCCTCCCGCAAGGACTACATCGGGGGTGCGGCCGAAAGTGCCACGGTGGCAGCGGTTTTCGCACAGCTGATCACCAAGGGCGAGAACCACGGCGTGCACTGCGTCGTGGTACCCATCCGCGACGGCGAGGGCAACACGGCACCCGGGGTCACCATCACCGACTGCGACTACAAGGGCGGACTGCCCGGCGTGGACAACGGCCGGATCATGTTCGACCAGGTCCGGGTTCCCCGGGAGAACCTGCTCAACCGCTTCGCCGACGTCGACCCCGACGGCACCTACCGCTCGGAGATCGAGAACCCGAATCGGCGCTTCTTCACCATGCTGGGAACCCTGGTCCGCGGCCGGATCACGGTCGGCGGAAGCGCCGCTCAGGCGGCCCGGGTCGCCTTGGACATCGCGGTGCGATACGCATTGCAGCGCAAGCAGTTCAAAGCCGCCGGCGCAGACCACGAGGTACCGATCATCGACTACCTGGTCCACCAGCGCCGGCTATTTCCGCACCTGGCCCATTCCTATGCGCTGCAGTTCGCCCAGAACGAACTCGTGTCCGCCATGCACGACCAGCAGACGGCCGCGGTGCTGGACTTGGAGGCCCAACGGGATATCGAGACGCGTGCGGCCGGACTCAAGGCGATCAGTACCTGGCACGCCAGCGCGGCGATCCAGGAAGCCCGGGAAGCCTGTGGCGGCGCCGGCTACCTCGCCGAGAACCGGCTGGTCGAGTTGCGCGCCGACACCGACGTCTTCACCACCTTCGAGGGCGACAACCACGTCCTGCTGCAACTGGTGGCCAAGCACCTGCTCACCGAGTACAACGACGACATCAAAAGCATGAGCCCGTTCGAGTGGGTCCGCTTCGCCACCAACTTCGCCGGCGAGCGGGTGTCCAGAAGGACCGCAGCCGGACAGATCATTCAGCGCCTCCTCGATAACAGCGAGGACAACGATGTCGAGGGCAGCCTCTTCAACCGCGGCACCCAGGCCAAGATGTTCTCCGACCGCGAGCAGTACCTGCTCTCCTCGCTGGCGCGTCGGTTGCAGGCCAGGGCGAAGTCGATGTCGGCCTTCGACGCGTTCAACTCGGTACAGGACCACGTGATGCATACCGCCCGCGCCCATATCGACCGCACGGTGCTGGAAGCGTTCATCGCGGGCATTGATCGCTGCGAGGACGCCCACGCCCGCGGCGTACTGGAGATGCTCTGCGACCTCTACGCCTTGAGCGTGATCGAGTCGGACAAGGCTTTCTTCCTCGAACATCGGCTGTTGTCGACCGAGCGGGCCCGGGCGGTCAACAACGGAATCAACGAGCGCTGCCGCAACCTGCGCCCGCACGCCGAGACGCTCGTCGAAGCCTTCGGAATCCCCGAGCAACTGCGCGATGCCGAGATGCTGCACCCCGAGCGCATCCCGGCAGCCGGCTCATGAACCTCGTCGAGGAGATCATCGACTGGCTCTACACCGAGCAAATCGGGATCGACGAGCAGTGGTCATATCTGCTGCCGACCGGATTCACCTGGTGGGCCGACCAGCACGCGCAGACCGTGGAGATGGTCCGGGAGGAGAAGGGGCCCAACGGGGAAACCGGCTACCTGCTCTGTGTACGGACCGAGTTGCTACGCGACCTCGACCTGACCGATGACTCGCTGGCCGAGATCAATGCGCTGCCGATGCGTTGTGCCTCGATGGCCGGGCCGGTCTACGACGCCGATGCCCGCCGCCTGGACCTGTGGTCGCTGATCCGGCTGACCGATGACAACAGCGACTGGATCCGGTTCCTGCTCGCCGCCGCCGCGGTAATCCAGCTCGCCGAGGCCCGCGTCATGGCCCCGGTGCTGGCACAATCCACCGGTGCACTGACGGCGACCAGTGCACACCCGGAAAGCGGCGCGCGAGCCGTGCCTGACCAGATGGCCTTCGCCGCAAACGTTTTCGCCGAACTCGGCGAGGCGCCCAGCGCGTGGACCCAAGCCGAGTTCGGGGCACTGCCCTCCCCTGCCGTCATCGGGGAGGGTGGAGTCAGCGTCGAGTTCCCGTTCGGCGATCGCACCTCGCTGTGCCGGCTGCTCACCGACCAGCCGCACCCGCTGTACGGCAACGGACTGCTGGTGCTGCAGAGCTTTCCGGTGGGGGCGCAGCCACTCGGGGAATCGACGGACTCCGATACCGAGGGCATCAAACTCGCGCTATCGCTCAACGCCGCCGATCTGGCCCACCGGCTGACCGGATACGGCTTCGGCAGCTACGTCTGGTCCGACGGCATGATCCACTTCACCGCGTTCCTGCCCAATGCGTTGCACAGGCCGGGCCTGCTGCCCACCCTGTACTCGTCGTGCGCCGCCAGAGCGCAGGCGATGGCGGCGAGATTCGCCGAGGGCCAGTGGGACGGTGACGCCTACTCCCTGGATCCGGCAGTGCTCGCGCGCCGGCGCCAACAGCGGCAGGCAGCCGCGCCTGTCGTCGAGCGCCCCATGCGGGGCTGTCCGATGGCGCGCACCAACACAGGAGGTAGCTGAACGTGTCCAAACCCATTGAGCTACGGGGTGCTTCGGTCGCCATCACCGGCGCGGCCCGCGGTATCGGCTA
The DNA here is from genome assembly GCA_041303695.1 of Mycobacterium sp. Lineage (GTDB taxonomy): Bacteria > Actinomycetota > Actinomycetes > Mycobacteriales > Mycobacteriaceae > Mycobacterium. The sequence goes on from JBFYOR010000207.1 coordinate 5,422, forward strand.
TGCGACCGCGAAGGCCTTCCTCGCCGAGGGTGCGCGGGTGTTCATCGGCGACCTCGACGCCGAACTCGCCAAGACCGCCGCCGCCGAACTCGGCTGCTCCGGCACCGGGGTCGACGTGCGGTCGCGTGAATCGCTGGCCGAGTTCCTGACCGGCATCGAACCGCCGTTGCAGATCCTGGTCAACAACGCCGGCATCATGCCCGCGGGCCGGTACGCCGACGAGCCCGACGCCGTCACCGATGCCATCGTCGACGTCAACCTCAACGGCGTGCTGCGCGCGACGAAACTGGTACTGCCCGGGATGGTCGAACGCGGGTCGGGGCACATCGTCAACGTCGCGTCCTACCTCGGGGAGATACCGGCCGCCGGGCTAGCTACCTACTGCGCCACCAAGCATGCGGTGGTCGGGTTCAGTGAGGCGCTGCGTGACGAACTGGCCGACACCGGGGTGACCGTCACCACGGTCCTGCCCTCGGCGGTACGCACCGATCTGGTGTCCGGGGTCAAGCTCGGCGGCATGCTGCCCACCGTCGACCCTGAGGACATCGCCGCTGCGATCGTGGCGACCTGCCGAAACCGGCCGGCGGTCGTGGCGGTGCCCGGTTGGATGCGAAGCTACGAGGCCGTCGCCGCCCTGATACCGGACAAGATGGTCGGAGCGGTCCGCGGCAGGCTCACCCGGGATCGGGTGCTGCGCAGCCTCGACACCAAGGCCAGGGCTGACTACGACGAGCGGATTCGGCGCGATGCCGCCTCGGGTGTCTGAAGAACCCTGAGACCAGATTGACCGCCATGCCCTTGATCGGGGCGATCATCGTCCTGGTCGCGCTCGTGCTGATCGTGAGCGGTCGGGTACCGGCCATCCTGGTGCTGCTGTGCGCTCTGTTGGTCGCGGCCTTCGCCGGGATCGCGACCCCCGACGAGTTGTTCGCCGGGTTGAGCAACGCCGGTGTGATCACCATCGCGGCGATGCTGGTGATAGCCAAGGGGGTTCTCGGCACCGGGGTGGTCTCCCGGGTGACCTATCGGTTGCTGTCGGGAGTGACCTCGGTGGGTCAGACGCTACGTCGGCTGATCCCTCCGGTCGGCTTGCTCTCGGCGCTGATCAACACCACCTCGATCATGGCGATGCTGATTCCGGCGGCCAAGGAACTCGAGCAACAGTCCGGCGTGCCGGCGCGCGGGGTGTTGCTGCCGGTCACCCACGCCACCACGCTGGCTGGTTCGGCCACCCTCATCGGAGCCGGATCCAACCTGCTGATCGCCGGGCTCGCCGAACCTGCCGGCATCCATCTGACGATGTTCTCGTTCGTGCCGGTTGCCGTCCCGGTGGCCCTGGCCGGCTGGGCCGTCTTGCTGCTGACCGCGCCGCGGTTGCAGCGCAGCCAGACCGAGGCGCCGGCGAGGAACCTGAGCTGGCGGGCGGAGATCACGCTGTCAGGTAGCGCCACCAGTATCGGACAGAGCCCGACCGAGTTGGGCATTGCGGCCACACCGGAGTTCGAACTCGTCGAGGTGCGGCGCTGGGGCACACCGGTGCCGGCGGGCACGGCATTGGCGGCCGGCGACTCGATGATCTACCGGGCCACCGAGGCAGGCGTGCGGATGCTGTGGGGCAGTTCCTGGTTGGGCCTGGCCCCGCAGGACCTCTATCTGGTGTCCATCTCCGCCGACGAACAGGCCACGATCCGCGAGTTGGAGCAGGACGGGGACATCCTGGTGGTCGCCGCCGAGACCGAATCGCCGCTGCATCAGACCGCCGCCAAGCCTGGGGCACTGTGTCTGGTGTCGGCCGGATCCACCGACGTACTGGCCCGGCATCCGATGGTGGCGCTGTGCCGGCGGGTTGCCGAGCAGGCGCCACAGCCTGCCAAGACCGGGATCGCGCTGGCAATCATGGCGGCCGTCATCGTGGCAGGCACTGTCGGGCTTTCCTCGGTCGAGGTGGTCGCCATGGCCGGTGCCATCCTGATGGTGCTGACCGGAGTGCTGACACCACATTCTGCGGTGCGAGCGCTGAACTGGAACATCCTGGGCATCATGGCCGGATCGATCGGCCTGGGAACCATCGTCATCAAAAGCGGCCTCGGCGAGGTGATCTCGTCGGCCATCGTCGGGCTGTCCGGCGGACATACCCTGCTGATCGTCGTGGTGTTCGCGGTTGTCACCACAATGACCACCAACCTTGTCACCAATTCCGCCGCCGCCGGAATCCTCGCCCCGGTGGCGATGGCCGTGGCAGCCTCTGCCGGGCTGGATCCGGTGGTGCTGCTGGCCCTGATCGGCACCTGCATCTCGATGACATTCCTCAACCCGATCGCCCAGCCGACCACATTGATGGTGATGGGCCCGGGCGGATACTCGACGAAGACCTTCGTACGCTTCGGCATCCCGGTGACCGTGGTGTGTCTGATCGTCGCCATTGCGGTGGCGGCAGCCCTGCTGGCCCGCTAGGGACTGGCCGGAGTCCGCCAGGTCAACCCCTGAGCTCCGCCTCACATTCCCGGCGTGTCGGATCCTCCAACACTGAAAACGTCACTGCAACAGTGAAAACTTGACTCACCTGTGTGCCGATCCAGGAAAGGGACCCCGTCACCGTGAGCTACACCGCCGCTGACATCACCGAACTCGATGACGTCCAGCACACGCGGCTGCGACCGGCTGTCAACCTCGGTCAGGAGGTGCTGCTGACCGCGCTGCGCGAACTGGTCGACAACGCCATTGAGGAGGTCGCGGTCCCCGGTAACGGCGGATCGACGGTGACCATCACGCTGCACGCCGACACCTCGGTGACGGTGACCGACGACGGGCGCGGCCTGCCGGTGGACACCGACCCGGTCACCAAGAAGAACGGCATCGTCAAGACGCTGGGCACCGCGCGCGCCGGAGGCAAGTTCTCGGCGCACACCGATGCCGCCAGCACCGGGGCGGGACTCAACGGGATCGGCGCCGCCGCTGCGGTGTTCATCTCTGCGCGCACCGACGTCACTGTGA
>JBFYOR010000208.1:0-5867 GCA_041303695.1 Mycobacterium sp.
GGATGGTCTCCGGCGGAACCGGCCCGCCCACCGGCCCGCAGACTGGATAATGGGGCGATGGCAGGAAAAGAGATCGATCCCCAGCGTGCGCGTGCCGCCCGCGACGTCGTTCGGCAGCATCCAACCATGGCGCTGTTCGCGGCGTCCCCGGTGCTGATCGCGGCCGGGTTGGTGTGGTGGCTGGTCAGCCCCGGCTGGGCGATGGTGCTGCTGGTCGCGGCGCTCGTCGCGGGCGGTATGGCCGTGCTGCGCAAGCGCTGAGCGGCGCCGACTCACACCGGTTAGGGGTCGGTGACGGCCCGCCGGGCCCGGAACAGCTCGACACCGTTCTGAATTCCCTTCAACCTCTTGGCGCCCGCGGCGGACCAACTGAACCGGCTGTCATCACCGATCTGCCCGCGGGCCGGTCCGGATACCAGCACGGCCCCCGGCCGGGCCACCGACGTGATCCGGCTGGCCAGGTTGACCGGCCTGCCAAACCAGTCGCCGGCCCGGCTCACCGCCGGCCCGTAGGCCACCCCGACCCGGAGCCTGGGCAGCAACTCGTCGGCTTCGGCCGCCTCGATCAGGGCGAGCACCGCATCGAGCAACGCCGCGGGGTCCGCTGACACGAACATCACCGCGTCGCCGATCGTCTTGATGAACCGCACCGGCGGCTGGGCGACGTCATGAGCCACGTCAGCGAGCCGGTGGGCCAACTGCTCGAGTTGCTCCGGCGGCACCTCCTCGCCCAGGGCGGTGAACCCGACCAGGTCCGCGAACGACGCGCCGATCATCCGGGCCTCCGGCACGGGCGCCCCGGCGGCGCGCTCCCCGGCGTTGACCGCCTCGGTCTCCAGGGTCCGCCGCAACTGCAACAGCAGCAGATCCTCGATCATCGGACCCAGTAGCGGTGCCGCGGCGCTGACCAGTGCCCCGGTACCCCTGGCGGTGTCGAGTTCGCTGGCCCCGGGACGCAGCACCGCGGCAAGGGCGGCGACGCTCATGACTTCGGACGCATTCGCCAGACCCTGCGCCAGCACCCGCACCACGGCGAGCATCAGATCGGGGTCGAATCCCAGATCGAGGAAGCGTTTGATGTGCACGGCGGAGTCGCCGTCGGAGCGCACGAAGAACGCGACGTCGGGATCGTCCACCTGCGGCAGCCCGGCAGCCCGCTGGAACCGGATCAGCTGCTCAAGTTCCAGGCCGGTCTGCTCGCTGATCTCCCGCGCCGAGACCGCGGAGCCGTCATCGCCCAGCGCCCGGCGGGCGGGCAGCAGCATCGGCGAGAACGACGAGCGGATCTCTTCGACGGTGAAGCCCTGTTCGAGCAGCCACTCGAGTAGTTCGGCGCGTTCAGCCCGGGCCGCCGGCGCCAGGCCGTCGAGCAGCCCGGAGAGTTCAGCGTCGGTCATGACACCGGCGGTCGCCGGTTGGCCCAGGGCCGCGCCGCTTCGATCTGAGCGCTCAGCGCCAGCAGCGTCGCCTCATCGGAGGGCCGACCGACGAGTTGCACCGACACCGGCAGGCTTTCGCCGTCGAGGAACCACGGCACCGAGGCCGCCGGCTGGCCGGTCGCGTTGAACATCGCACTGAACGGCACCCGGGCGGAGACCATCCCCAGCGTCGCGACACCGCCGCGATGCTGGTACTGCCCGATCCGGGACGGCCCGGTCGCGGTTCCCGGGGTGATGAGCACATCGATATCGTCGAAGATCGACATCACCCGCGCCGTCAACGCGGGCTCAGCCGCGCGGATCCTGGCGATCTGCTGCTCGGAGATCAATCCACCGAGCCGCGCGATCGACCGGGAGCGCGGCTCCAGGCGTTCGGGGTGCGGCAGCTTCTGCACGTCCTCGTACATCCCCCGCCACATCCGCGGCAGCACATGGCCGTACATCGCCCACGCCGGATAGTCGGGGTCACGCCAGAGGACCTCGTGGCCATGGTCGCGCAACAACGCCTCAACGCCGTCGAGGGCCCGCTGCTGAGCGCGGCCGATCCGGGCGATCATGGTGGGAGGGAGTTTGGTGCTCAACGCAATGCGCAGCCGGCCGGGTTTGCGCGCCGCCGCTTTGACGAACCCGCCGCGGGGGGCCTTGCCGGTGTGGGTGGCGTCGAGGAACAGCGCGGCGTCCTCGACGGTACGACTCATCGGGCCGTTGACGCTCAGCCCGCACCACGCATCGTCGTGCGGGCCCAGCGGCACCCGGTCGCGCTGCGGTTTGAGGCCGAACAACCCGCACCAACTCGACGGGATGCGGATCGACCCGGCGCCGTCGGAACCCAGCGCCATCGGCGCCAATCCGGCCGCCACCGCCGCCCCGCTGCCGCCGCTGCTGCCGCCGGGCGTGTAGGCCAGGTCCCACGGATTGTGGGTGGCACCGAAGGCGACCGTCTCGGTGAACGGCCACAGCATCATCTCCGGCACCGCGGTCTTGCCCAGGATCACCGCACCGGCCTCCCGAAGCCGGCGGACCACCTCGGCGTCTGCGGTGGCGGCGGCGTCGAAGGCGCTGCTGCCGAAGCAGGTGAACTCACCGGCGACGTCGACGTCGTCCTTGATCGCGATCGGCACACCGAGCAGTGGCAGTCGCTCACCGGCGTCGAGTCGCTCCTGGGCGGCCGCGGCCTCGCGCCGGGCACTCTCGGCCAGCACCACCCGGTAGCTGCGAAGCTCGCGATCCACCCGGAAGATGCGTTCGAGATACCGCTCGAGCAGCACCGGGGCGGTGATCACACCCGCGGCCAGCATGCGGGCCTGCTCGGCGGCGCCGGCAAAGGCGATATCGGTGGCGTCCACCCGCCGAAGCGTAGCCGGTGGCACCGGCGACGACGGTTGTGACGCAGCCGACCCGGCCCGCTGTACGGTCATCGCGGTGAGCGACGCCCCCAATCCCCGGTACGGAACGATCGACCTCGACTACGCGCTGCGGATGGCCGCCACCGCGGCGCCCGATGACGGCCCGGTATGGATGGTCAACCTGATGAGCTACCGGGCGCAGGCCGACTACGCCGACGGCCGCGATTCGGTGATCAGCGGCCGGGCCGCCGATGACCTCTACTCGCCCGTCGGGATTCTGCGCGATATCGGCGCGGAGCCGGTGTTCTTCGGGGACGTCGACCAGCAATTGGTGGGCTCGGCGCCGATCTGGGATCGGGTCGCGGTGGTCAAGTACCCGACCCGCCGGTCGTTCATCGACATGCAGTCGCGGCCGGATTTCCAGAAGGCACACCAGCACAAGGACGCCGGCATGGCCGAGACCATCGTGCTGGGTTGCCAACCGCTGCCCTATCCCGAGCCCCCGCCGGGTGTGGCGCTCCCCGACTGGGCCGGTGTTCCGCACCCGCCGACCACCGAGGACGGACCCATCACCGCCGTGCATGTGATGCGGTTCGCCGACGCCGGCGCGGCATTGACCATCCCCGACGAGATGCAAGCCTACGCATCGGCGATCGCGGCGATCGCGACCAAGCAGGGTGCCCGGGTGGCGGGCTGGTTCGCCGTCGAGGGCACCATCATCGGCGACGGCCGGGCCTGGCATCAGGTTCGGTTCAACCAGTTCCCGAGCAGACGCGCGTTCATGGCGCTGGCGACCGACCCCGAACGTCAACTGGCCCAGCAGGATCACCGCGACACGGCGATCGAGGACAGCTACACCGTGCTGGTGCGTCCCGCGATCGCCGAGATCGCGGAGTCGATCGGCTGCTGATCCGCCCCGCCGCTACGGTGGACCGATGCAGTGTGTGTTCTGCCAGATCGTCGCCGGCACGGCACCGGCGGTCCGGGTCTACGAGGACGACGACGTCCTGGCCTTCCTTGATATCCGGCCGTTCACCCGCGGCCACACCCTGGTGATCCCCAAGACGCACAGCGTCGACCTGACCGACACCCCGGCTCAGACGCTGGCCGGGATGCTGACCGTCGGCCAGCGCATCGCGCAGGCCACCCGGTCCTCCGGACTGGCTGCCACCGGCAACAACGTGGCGATCAACGACGGCAAGTCGGCCTTCCAGTCGGTGTTCCACATCCACCTGCATGTGATCCCGCGCCGTGACGGCGACAAGCTGTCCTTCGCCAAGGGCATGCTGCTGCGCCGCGACCCCGACCGGGAGGCCACCGGCGCGATCCTGCGCGACGCTCTGGTGGGACGGCCGTGAGCGCGCTCGCCGAGAAGGCACTCGGGCTGTTCGTCCGCGTGCACGACTCGGTGTACCAGCGCACCGGAGGATGGATCGGCCACCGGATTCCCGGCGCCCCGAACAGCCTGCTGCTGCACACCGTCGGGGCCAGGACCGGCTTGGCGCGGACCAACTCGCTGTCCTATGCCCGGGACGGCTCGGCGAAGAATGCCGCCTATCTGGTGGTGGCGTCCAACGGCGGGGACAGCCGCGCTCCTGGGTGGTACCACAACCTCAAGGCCGCGCCCCGCGTCGAGATCAACGTCGGCCCCAAGCGGTTCGCGGTCACCGCCACCGCGGTGCTGCCGGACGACCCGGACTATGCGCGGCAGTGGCGAATCGTCAACGCCAACAACGCCAACCGCTACGACGGATACCAGGCCCGCACCAGCAGACCGATCCCGATCGTCCGCCTCAGTCCTTGAGACTAATCCGGCTCAGTCCTTGAGACCGGCACGGCCGGCGGCGTCGTTGAGCACCGCGTCGAGCATCGCCGGGGTGAGCCGGCCGGTGAACATGTTCTGCTGACTGGGGTGGTAGCACCCGAGCAGTAGCAGACCCGAGGGAAACCGCACCACTGCTCCATGGCCGAATTTCGCTTTCGTGGTCATCGTTTCCCCCACCAGCCCCAGCGCGGCCTTCCAGGCGAACCCGCCCAGCGCCACGATCACCCGCACGTGCGGCGAGACCAGCCGCCACTCGGCGTCCAGCCAGGGCGCGCAGGTCGATCGCTCCGCGGGAGTCGGGGCATTACCGGGCGGCGCGCAGCGCACCGCCGCCGCGATCCGGATGCCGTTGGCCTGCAGCCCGTCTGCGGCGTCGGCGCTGAACGGTGAGTTCACCAGCCCGGCCCGGTGCAGGGCGGCGAACAACTGGTCACCGGAGCGGTCACCGGTGAACACCCGCCCGGTCCGGTTGGCGCCGTGCGCGGCCGGGGCCAGGCCCAGCACCAGGATCGCCGGCCGCGTCGAGCCCCAGCCGGTCGCCGGCCGGCCCCAGTACGGCTGTTCGGCGACCGCGCGGCGTTTGAGAGCGGCCACCTCCTCACGCCAGACCACCAGCCGGGGACAGGCCCGGCAGACGCTGACAGCGGCATCCAGGCCGGGGATATCGGCCGCGGCGGCGGCCAGTCCGGCCACCTGCGCGCCGTCGTGGGCGACCGGGGTGGCGGCGGTGGCGGGATCGCCCGGCCAGCCGGAACCGGGCGGAACCGGTGACTCGAACGGCACCCCGGTTCGTGGGTGGGGCCGGGGCGTCATCGCCTGAATCTAAGCTGCATGCGGTGGGAACGTCGCGAGTGCCGGGGCTGCTGATCCTGTCCTCGGCATTCCTGGCCGCGGCGGGCAACGGCATCTCGATGGTCGCCTTCCCGTGGCTGGTGCTGCAGCGCACCGGCAGCGCCACCGAAGCGTCCATCGTCGCGGGGGCGGGCACCCTGCCGTTGCTGTTCGCCACGCTGGTCGCCGGCACAGCCGTGGACTTCCTCGGCCGGCGACGGGTGGCCATGCTCGCCGACGCGATGTCGGCGCTGTCGGTGGCCGCGATCCCGGTGCTGGCGCTGACCCTCGGTGTCGGCGTACTGAACACCGTGGTGCTGGCGGGTCTGGCCGCCCTCGGCGCGTTTTTCGATCCGGCCGGCATGACCGCGCGAGTGTCGATGCTGCCGGAGGCGGCTCGCCGGGCGGACTGGACCCTGGACCGCG
>JBFYOR010000209.1:0-5425 GCA_041303695.1 Mycobacterium sp.
CAGGCACTCAAGGAAATCGGCCACGCGGTACGGCACTACCCCAAAGAGATCATCCGGCTGATCGCCGAGATCGGCATGGGTGCCGGTGCCATGGCGGTGGTCGGCGGCACGGTCGCCATCGTCGGTTTCGTCACCCTCTCCGCCGGATCGCTGATCGCCATCCAGGGTTTCGCCTCCCTGGGCAATATCGGGGTCGAGGCCTTCACCGGCTTCTTGGCCGCCATGGTCAACGTCCGCCTCACCGCGCCGGTGGTGACCGGTGAGGCGCTCGCGGCAACAGTCGGCGCCGGCGCGACCGCCGAGTTAGGTGCGATGCGGATCTCCGAGGAGATCGACGCTCTTGAGGTGATGGGCATCAAATCCATCTCCTACCTGGTGTCCACCCGAATCCTGGCCGGCACCGTGGTGATCATCCCGCTGTACGCGATGTCGCTGATCATGGCCTTCCTGGCCGCACAGTTGACGACGACGGTGCTGTACGGGCAGTCAAGCGGTACCTACGCGCACTACTTCCACACCTTCCTTCGACCCAACGACGTCTTCTGGTCGTTCATCGAGGTGATCATCATTTCGATCATCGTGATGATCAACCACTGCTACTTCGGCTACAACGCCAGTGGCGGCCCGGTGGGCGTCGGCGAGGCCGTCGGCAAGTCGATGCGGACCTCCCTGGTAGTGGTCCAGTTCGTGGTTCTGTTCGCCTCGTTGGCGCTGTACGGCACCAACCCGAACTTCAACTTGACGGTGTAGCGCCATGACTGCTCCCCTGAACAAGCCAGAGACCCCGCCGCTGAAACTCGCCGGCGCCATCCTGCTGCTCATCCTCGCGCTCATCATCACCTTCGTCGTCCTCCAGTTCCGCGGCAAGCTGACCCCGGAAACCAAACTCACCATGATCGCGCCCCGATCCGGTCTGGTGATGGACCCCAACTCGAAGGTCACGTACAACGGGGTCGAGATCGGCCGGGTCAAATCCATTGCGCCGACGCGCCAGGACGGAAGGGAAGCGGCCAGGCTCGATCTCGAGGTCGAACCGAAGTTCATCAAGCTGATCCCCTCGAACGTGGTGGGCAACATCGAGGCCACCACGATCTTCGGCAACAAGTTCGTCTCGTTGTCGAGTCCGGAGAGCCCCAGCCCGGCCCGGATCACCAGCGCCGACATCATCGACGCCCGCTCGGTCACCACTGAGTTCAACACCCTGTTCGAGACCATCACCGGGATCGCGGAGAAGATCGATCCGGTCAAGCTCAATCTGACCCTCTCGGCGACCGCCGAGGCGCTGACCGGGTTGGGCACCAAACTGGGTGAGTCGATCGTCAACGCCAACGGCGCCCTGGACAACCTCAATCCGCGCCTGCCCCGACTGCAGTACGGCATGCAGCGGCTGGCCGCTTTTGCGGACGTCTACACCGCGGCGGGTCCGGACCTGTGGGACGCCCTGGACAACTCCCTGACCACCATCGGGACCCTGAACAACCAGCGTGGTGACCTCGACGCGGTGTTGCTGGCGGCGGCCGGCTTCGGCAACACCGGCGCCGATGTTCTCGAACGGGGCGCGCCGTACCTGGTCCGGGCAATGGCCGACCTCGTCCCGACGTCGCAGCTGCTCAACACCTACAGCCCCTCGTTGTTCTGCATGATCCGCAACTACGCCGAAACCTTGCCGCTGGCGAACTCATCATTCGGCGGGAACGGCTACTCGCTGGACGCGCTGTCGGTCGCTCCGGTCGGCGCGCCCAACCCGTACATCTATCCCGACAACCTCCCGCGGGTGAACGCCCGCGGTGGGCCCGGTGGCGCTCCCGGGTGCTGGCAGAAGGTCACCCGCGACTTCTGGCCCGCGCCGACACTGGTCGCCGACACCGGTGCGTCGATTGCGCCGTACAACCACTTCGAGCTTGGTCAGCCGCTCCTCACCGAATATGTGTGGGGACGTCAGTTCGGGGAGAACACGATCAATCCATGAGTATCAAGGGAACGGCACTCAAACTCGGTATCGCGTCTGTGATCCTTGCGCTGTGCACCGCGCTTCTCGTGGTGGTGTTCGGACAGTTGCGATTCCAGCGGTACAACACCTACACCGCCGAGTTCAGCAACGGCAGCGGCCTCAAGAGCGGTCAGTTCGTGCGGGCCGGTGGCGTCGAGGTCGGCAAGGTCCGTGACGTGACGCTCACCGAGAACGGGCAGCGTGTTCTGGTCAAACTCGCCGTCGACAAGTCGTTGCCGGTCTACCAGTCGACCGGCGCGCAGATCCGCTACGCCAACCTGATCGGCGACCGGTTCGTCAACCTGGATCGGGGCGCCGGCGAGGGTGCGGATCGGGTGCTGCCGCCGGGCGGCTTCATCCCGCTGGCCCGGACCCAGCCGGCCCTGGACCTGGACGCCCTCATCGGTGGCTTCAAGCCGCTGTTCAAGTCCCTGGACCCGGAGAAGGTCAACAGCATCGCCACCTCCCTGGTCACCGTGTTCCAGGGTCAGGGCGGCACGGTGGCCAACATCCTCAGCCAGACCGCGCAACTGACCTCCACACTGGCTGACCGCGACCGCGCCATCGGCGAGGTGATCACCAACCTCAACACCGTGCTCACAACGGTGAACAAGCACCAGAAGGAGTTCGACCAGACGGTCAGCAACTTCGAGGTGCTCATCACCGGCCTGAAGAACCGGGCCGATCCGCTGGCCGGAGCGGTCGCCGATATCAGCGACGCCTCGGGCACACTGGCCAGCCTGCTCGCCGAGGACCGGCCGCTGCTGCAGCAGACGCTGCCCAAGGTCGAGACCATCCTGCAGCCGTTCGCCGACGAACCGGAGAAGCTGGAGCAGTTGCTCAACGAGTACCCGCCGGCAATCAACATGATCGGCCGAGTGGGTGGCATCTACGGCGACTTCTTCAACTTCTACCTCTGTGACCTCAGTCTGAAGCTCAACGGCCTTCAGCCCGGTGGGCCGGTGCGCACCGTGCGGATCACCAAGCAGCCGTCGGGGAGGTGCACGCCGCAATGATGACTTTGCAAGGCTCCAACCGTGTTCGGGTGGGGCTGCTGGGCCTGCTGATCCTGATCATGGTCGTGGCCGTCGGACAGAGCTTCGCCAGCATCCCGATGCTGTTCGCCAAGCCGATGTACTACGCGCACTTCGCCGACTCCGCGGGGTCCAACCCCGGCGACAAGGTCCGGATCAACGGGTTCGACGTCGGCCAGATCAAGTCGCTGGATATTGACGGTGACCGGGTCAAGGTCGGGTTCACCCTCGGCGACTACCGGATCGGCGCCGACAGTCGGGTGTCCATCCGTACCGACACCATCCTCGGCAAGCGCGTGATGGAGATCGAGTCGCGCGGCAGCAAGCCGCTGGCCGTCAACGGACTGCTGCCGCTGGAGCAGAGCACCACGCCCTATCAGTTGTACGACGCGTTCTCCGACCTGACCACCCAGACCGCCGGCTGGGATCTCAAGGCGGTCAAGGGTTCGCTCAACGCCCTCTCGGAGACTCTCGACGCCAGCACGCCTGAACTGAAAGCCGCTCTGGACGGGGTGGCGCGGTTCTCCGACACCATCGGCAAGCGTGACGATCAGTTCAAAGACCTTCTCGCACAGGCGAACAAGGTCGCCGGCGTGCTCGGTAACCGCAGTGAGCAGATCAACCGCCTGCTGGTGAACGCCCAGGTGCTACTTGCTGCCGTGAACCAGCGCAGCCAGGCCGTGGACATGCTGCTGCAGAACGTCTCGGCGGTGTCCCAGCAGTTCGAGGGGTTCATCAACGACAACCCCAACCTCACCCGCGTGCTCGAGCAGCTGCAGGTTGTCTCCGGCGTTCTCGCTGCGCAGAAGGAGGACCTGGCCTACTCGATCGAAACGGGCGCGAAGTTCATGGGCTCGCTGTCCGAGGCGATCGGCTCCGGCCCGTTCTTCAAGTCGCTGGTGGTCAATCTGGTGCCCTACCAGATCCTGCAGCCCTGGGTGGACGCGGCGTTCAAGGAGCGCGGTATCGACCCGGAGGAGTTCTGGCGCAACGCGGGTCTGCCGTCCTTCCGGTTCCCGGATGCCAACGGCGCCACCCAGCCGAACGGCGCTCCGCCGGCCGCTCCGCAGCCGCTGGAAGGCACACCGGAGTTCCCCGGTCCCGCAGTGGGACCCGGCTCGCCATGCTCCTACACCCCTGCCGCGAATGGGATCCCGAGCCCGGGCAATCCGATGCCGTGTGCCGGGGCGACCCAGGGGCCGTACGGACCGGTGCCCGGCGGGTTCGGTCCGCCCCCACTCACCATGTCCGCCCCCAATCCGGATGCGATGACCCCGAACCATGGGGTGCCGGCCGCGGCAGTGCCCGGGCTGCCCGGTCCGCTGGTGCCCGGTGCGCCCGGGCCGGCGCTGGCGCCCGGGCCGCCGGGAGCTCGCACCGTCCCGGTTCCTGCGATGCCGGATTCCGCCCCGGATATTGCGCCGGTCGACATGGGAGGCGCATAACCGATGTCTATTCGTAACCTCGGACTGTCCAAGGTCTCCCGCACCGGGGCGATCGTCGGCGCGGTGGCAGTGGTGCTTGCGGTGATCGCTGCAACCGTCGGCTGGAACCTCTACAAGAAGGCCTCCACCACCACGGTCGTCGCCTACTTCTCCGACGCGATGGCGCTGTACCCGAACGACCGGGTGCAGATCATGGGCGTCAAGGTCGGCAAGGTCGACAGCATCGAACCGGCCGGCGACAAGATGCGCGTCACCCTGAGCTTCGACAGCAAGTACAAGGTGCCCGCCAACGCCAGCGCCTCGGTGCTCAACCCGACCGTCGTGGCATCCCGCGTGGTGCAGCTGTCCCCGCCCTACAGCGGGGGTCCGGTTCTCGAGGACAATGCGGTCATTCCACTGGAGCGCACCCAGGTGCCGGTCGAGTGGGACGATATCCGCGAGCAGCTCGACACACTGGTGACGGAGCTCGGTCCGACCCCGAGCCAGCCCAAGGGTCCGCTGGGCGATCTGGTCGAATCGTTGGCCGACACCCTCAGCGGCAAGGGACAGCAGATCAACACGACCTTCCGGTCGCTGTCCGATGCGGTGGCGGCGCTGAACGAGGGCCGTGGTGATCTGTTCTCGGTCACCAAGAGCCTCGCGGTCTTCGTCAACGCGTTGCACAAGAACGATCAGCAGTTCGTCGCGCTGAACAACAACCTGGCCATCCTGACCACCTCGCTGAGCAACTCCGATCAGGAGCTTTCCCAGGGCTTGAAGGACATCGACGGTCTGCTCAAGACCGCGCGCAAGTTCGTCGATGACAATGGCTCGCTGTTGGCCACCGATATCAACAACCTCGCCGATGTGACCAATGCCCTGATGCAGCCCGGTCCGCGCAACGGCCTGGAGACGCTGCTGCACGTCTATCCGACCCTGGCGTCCAACGTCAACAACATCTATCACCCGACTCACGG
>JBFYOR010000210.1:0-3646 GCA_041303695.1 Mycobacterium sp.
CTGCCGGTGCGGTCGTCGGCGCGGTGATGAAGGCCACCAAGGGCCAGGCCGACGCGGCCCGGGTGCGGGAATTGGTGCTGAAGGCGTGCGGCCAGGACGGCTAGCAGCTAGCCCCCGCGAAACCTCAGGCGCTCAACCGGCGCGAGCCGAGCAGTAGCCGCCGGCATCCGTGCACCGACAACTGTTCGGAGGCTTGATCGCCGGAGAGCACGGCAGCGGCGCCGGTGAAGTCGTCTTCGGATCGCTGGGCCGTCACCACGATGGTGGTCAGGCCCGCCGCGACGGCGGCGCGAAGACCCGGCGCGGAGTCTTCGACGGCCATCGCGTCAGCGGCCCGAATCCCCAGCTGCCACAACGCACGACGGTAGACCTCCGGGTCGGGCTTGGGCCGGCTTACCTCGTCGCCGGTCACCAGCACCTCCACCGCACCGTCGCCGAGCAGTTCGCGCAGCGGCCGGTGCACGGTCGGCCAGTGTTCGGCGGTGACGGCGGCCACCCGGATTCCGGCGCAATGCAGGTCCCAGACCGCCTCGGCCAGCAGCTGCTCGTCGGCGCGGGGATCGTTGAGCAACGCATCGAGCGAGAAGAGCACCGCCTCCAGACGCGCCGGCCGGTCCGGCTTCTGCCACCGGAACGAGGTTTCCCACCAGAACGGGGCCTGGGATGCGCTCATGACCGAAGTATCGGCCGCCCGCCGGTGGTAGCCATCCCCCGTCCGGGGGACTGCGCCGGGGAAACCATCCCCACCGGGCCTGCCGGGCCGCCCTCTACGGTTAGTCCATGCCGGTACGCGTTGTGCTCATCGACGACCACGAGATGGTCATCGAGGGACTCAAGGCGATGCTCGCCCCGTTCGCCGACCGCGTCGCGGTGGTCGGGGAGGCGGTCGGCGCCCAGAAGGCGATGGCGGTGATCGACGAGCTGGCACCCGACATCATCCTGTGCGATGTGCGGATGGCCGGCGTCAGTGGGCTGGACCTGTGCCGGGAGATCAGGGAGCGGGACCCGGGCCGCAAGGTGATCCTGCTGTCGGTGTACGACGACGAGCAATACCTGTTCCAGGCCATGCGGGTCGGTGCGTCGGGGTACCTGCTCAAGGGAATCGGCAGCGACGAACTGGTGCGTCAGCTTGAAGGGGTGCAGGCCGGCGGAAGCGCGATCGACGCGGGCCTGGCCGCCCGCGCGGCCGAGACGGCGGCGCGACTGCAGAGCGACCAGTTCTGGCCCGGCGCCCGGCACGGCCTGACCCAGCGCGAAAGCGAGATTCTGTCGCTGGTGGTCACCGGTCTGTCCAACCGCGGTATCGCCGGCAAGCTGGTCATCGGCGAGGAGACCGTCAAGACCCACCTGAGCTCGATCTACCGCAAACTCGCTGTCGGAGACCGCACCAGCGCGGCGGCAAAGGCGTTGCGCGAGGGAATCTTCCGGTGACCCACCCGGAGCTGAATCCTGCGCTGAGCCCGCACGTCGTACGCGGTCTGGTCGACGCCGACCGCGAGGTGGCGCTGCTGCTCGACATCATCGCGGCGACGTCGAGCGGGCCGGGCCTGGAACCGATGGCGGCGGCTGTCGCTCGGATGATCACCGCGGCGACGGCCTCGGATGTCTGCTTCGTGCACGTGCTCGACGACACCGACCGCTCGCTGACGCTGGCCGGGGCCACCCCGCCGTTCGACGAACAGGTGGGCCGGATCCGGATGCCGCTCGGTTCGGGGGTCTCCGGCTGGGTGGCCAGTCACCGCGAACCGGTGGTGATCGCCCATGACAAGGAGGCCGACCCCCGCTATGTGCCCATCGCGGCGCTGCGCGGCCGGGACTTCACCTCGATGGCCTCGGTGCCGATGGAAACCGAGCCGGGCGGTCTGGTCGGTGTGCTCAACGTGCACACCATCTCCCGGCGCGACTTCACCGACCGCGATATCCAACTGCTGCTGGTGATCGGACGGCTGATCGCCGGTGCGCTGCACCAGGCCCGGCTGCACCGGCAGCAGTCGGCCCGCGAACGAGCGCACGAGAACTTCGCCGAGCAGGTCATCGCCGCCCAGGAGAGCGAGCGCCGGCGACTGGCCGGCGATATCCACGACGGCATCTCGCAGCGACTGGTGGGCCTGACCTACCGGCTCGACGCGGCCGCCCGGGCGGTCGACGACGCCGACCACACCTCGGCGGCCGAGCAGCTGGAGAAGGCCCGCGACCTGGTGGACCTGACCCTGGCCGAGGCCCGCTCGGCGATCAGCGGCCTGCGCCCCGCCGGTGCTCGACGACCTCGGCCTGGCCGGCGGCCTGGCCAGTCTGGCCGCCTCCATCCCCGAGGTCGACCTGGAGTTGAACCTCGACGACCAGCGACTGCCCGAGCACATCGAGGTCGCGCTCTACCGGATCTCCCAGGAGTCCATCCAGAACGTCGTCAAGCATTCGCGCGCACTGGTCGCCTCGGTGACCTTCGCGGTGCGGGACGGGATGGCCAGGCTGGAGGTCGCCGACAACGGCGTCGGCTTCGAGACCGGCGCCGGAACCGGAGTGGCGACGGACTTCGCGACCCGGACGGTCGCGGCGGACGGCGGCGGTTACGGGATGTTGTCGATGGCGGAGCGGGCCGAACTCGTCGGCGGGACGCTGACGGTCCGATCGCAGCCGGGGGCCGGCACCACCGTCACGGTGAGCGTGCCGATCGACGAATGACCCCGCTGCTGCGGCACGTGTTTCCGGCGTGTTTCGGCCTCGGATTTCGTTCCAATCCCGCCCTCGCGGCGGTACTCTCAACGAGCCGAGACATCCCGTATGTCGCCCGTCCCTGACATCTCCGCGCGAACTCGGCATCGCCTCGGGGCGAGTCTGAGAGGAGTTCATCCATGGCTTCGGTTCTCTGGTTGCAGGGAGGGGCGTGCAGCGGTAACACGATGTCGTTTCTCAACGCCGACGAGCCCAATGTCGTCGACCTGATCGTCGACTTCGGCCTGGAGGTGATCTGGCATCCGTCCCTCGGACTGGAACTGGGCAACCAGGCCCAGAAGATCTTCCGGGACTGCGCAACCGGTGCCCGCCAGATGGATGTCTTCGTCTTCGAGGGCTCGGTCATCGAGGCTCCCAACGGGACCGGCCGGATGGACATGTTCGCCGACCGCCCGATGAAGGAGTGGGTCACCGAACTGGCGTCCCAGGCCGGGATCGTCGTCGCCATCGGTGACTGCGCCTGCTGGGGCGGCATCCCGGCGATGGAGCCCAACCCGTCGGGCTCGACCGGACTGCAGTTCCACAAGCGCGCCAAGGGCGGCTTCCTCGGCCCGAACTTCAAGTCCAAGGCCGGCCTGCCGGTCATCAACATCCCCGGCTGCCCGGCCCACCCGGACTGGATCACCCAGATTCTGGTGGCGCTGGCCACCGGTCGCACCAGCGATATCTCGCTCGACGATCTGCAGCGCCCGGAGACCTTCTTCAAGACCTTCACCCAGACCGGCTGCACCCGGGTCCAGTTCTACGAGTACAAGCAGTCGACGATGTCCTTCGGTGAGGGCACCCGCACCGGCTGCCTGTTCTACGAGTTCGGCTGCCGTGGCCCGATGACCCACTCGCCGTGCAACCGGATCCTGTGGAACCGGCAGTCCTCCAAGACCCGCGCCGGCCAGCCCTGCTACGGCTGCACCGA
>JBFYOR010000211.1:0-2501 GCA_041303695.1 Mycobacterium sp.
GCTCTGACAGGATGTGAATCCCCGAGCACCGGACAGCAACCACCACGGAGGATCCATGAGTCGCCCCACCGCCATCACCATCGCCCTGGCCGGACTGGCCGTGGTCGGACTATCGGCGTGCGCGAGCGACAACGCGGCGGCACCGGCATCGACCAGCAGCACCACGACCGCGTCGGCGACATCCACCACCACCGCTTCACCGGCCTCCGCCAGCACCAGTTCCGCGGCACCGACGTCGACGTCGACCAGCAGCACCGCCACCTCGGCGACCGCGACAACGACGACAACGACGACCAGCACAACCACCACCAGCAGCCCGATGGTCGGCGGCATGACCGAGTGCACCAAGCCCGCACTGGCCGAACCGGCCACGCAGGCCGCGCAGGCGTTGGGCGCCGACAACGTCTACACCGTCGACGACCTGAGCTGTGCCGATGGCTGGGCGGTGACCAGTGGCACCCTCGCCAGCAAGGAGAACCCGGAGATGGGCGCGCCGACGTCCTTCGTCTTCGAGCAGCAGGGCCAGTTCTGGATTCCCAAGGACAAGGCCACGGTGTGCGGTACCAATCCGACCACCACCACCGCGCCCGCGGACGCCGTGATTCCGGCCGAGTTGTTCCTGGCCGGGTGCGCCGCCGGCTGAACCTTGCGCTGATCGGGAACCGACAGCCCGTTCCGGCCGACTACCTGTACGCGGGGTGGGCTCGAACGGTGGAGGTCTGTGGTGGTCAGCGGAAACCTGCGTGCCCTCGAAGGCGAACAACGCCGCGGTGAGGCCGCAGCGTTGGGGCGGATCTGGCGCCTGCACTTCTGGGTGGGACTGTTCGCCGCCCCGGCACTGATCGTGCTGGCGTGTACCGGCCTGATCATCCTGTACACCCAGCCGCTGGACCTCTGGCTGCACCGTGACCTGAAGGTCGTGGCCCAGATGCCATCGCAGGACGTGCTCGACACCCAGGTCGCCACCGCACGCGAGCACGTCGCCCCGGACATGATTCTGGACGCGGTGACGCCCCCGCAGGCGGCAGACCGCTCCACCCAGGTCGACTTCCTGCCCGCCGAGGAACCGGAGGTCGGCGAACGAAACGTCACCCAGGTCTTCATCGACCCCTACACCGGAAACTATCTGGGGCAGCGTCACGAGCTCGACGGGCTGGTCGGGTGGGCCAACCAATTGCACCGGTTCTTCGGCAATGACGGACCGACCGTCGCGCTGCCCTCGCTGGGACATGTCATCGCCCCGGCTGCCTACCCCGAGCCGTCGATCAGGGTCGGGGTCGGCAGTCTGCTCATCGAGATGACGGCGGTGTGGGTGCTGGTGCTGGCCGCCAGTGGCATCTACCTGTGGTGGCCGCGCGACACCGAGCGGGGAAAGCCGCGCCTGGCGATCCGGTGGCGCAGGGGCGGACGGGTCCGCTGGCGCGATGTACACGCCGCCACCGGCATCCTGCTATCGGTGGTGTTGATCTGCTACATCGTCTCCGGGCTGACCTGGTCACGCTACTGGGGCGAGAACTGGCGAGCGGTGGCCTCGACGGTGACGCCCTCGACCGCGATCGACGCCCCGTCCACGCCGGCCCAACTGGGCGATCTGGACCGACTCGGCCGCCGCATCGCCTGGGCCGATAAGGAAGACCCGATTTACGCGTCGACCCGATCCGACCCTGGGGCGAAGACGCTGGGCTTCCACGACATCGACCAGATCGCCAAGTCCGAGAACATGATTCCCGGGTATTCCATCATTCCGCCGGCCGACAGCACCGACGCCGACGCCGACGGCGGCACGGTCTACGGCAGCTACACGGTAGTCAACCACTGGCCGCAGAAGCTGTCCGAACAGCGCAGCCTCTATCTCAACCAGTTCACCGGGCAAACCGTCGCCAACGCCACCGCCGACCAGGACGGTGCCCTGTCGCGGATCACCGGGTGGGGTATCGACATGCACATGGGCACCCAGTACGGCATCGTGACCCGCATCCTGGCCACCGCCGCCTGCCTCGGGCTGCTGACCAGCATCGGCACCGCCATCGCGATGTGGTGGAAACGCCGGCCCGCGGGCGGGGCCGGTCTGCCCACCCGCAGCAGCGATACGGTTCGCGCGAACACCCCACCCGGCGCGGTCACCGCCATCGGCGTCATCGCCACCGCCTTGGCGGTGATCTATCCCTCGTTCGGGGTGACGCTGCTCGTGGTGCTCATCGCCGAATGGATCGTGGCATCGCGCCGCAACCGCCAATCGGCGTGACCCACCGACGTCAGGCGCGGCCGCGGACCAGCCGTCCGGGCCGCGCACCGGTGTCGACCCCGTCCCGCCGGGTCACGACGCCGCTGACGATCGTGGCCACATAGCCGGAGGAACCTTGCACCAGTCGGCGACCGCCGGCCGGCAGGTCGTAGACCATCCGCGGTGCGTGCAAGGTCAGCCGATCCATGTCGATGATGTTGATGTCGGCCTTCTTTCCCACCTCGATCACACCGCGATCGGTGAGGCCGAACAGCGC
>JBFYOR010000212.1:0-10400 GCA_041303695.1 Mycobacterium sp.
GATCGGCTCCCTGGTCTGCGGGATAGCGCTTTTCGCCCATCTGGCCGGCCTGCCCGCCGAGGACCGGGTGGTTGCGCACACGCTGTTCTCCTGGGTTCCGGTCGGTGCGCTGCGGGTGGACTTCGGCCTGCAGTTCGACGCGTTGTCGGCCTGCTTCGTGCTGCTGATCACCGGCGTGGGTGCGCTGATCCACCTGTACTCCATCGGCTACATGGCCCATGACCCCGAGCGCCGCAAGTTCTTCGCCTACCTCAACCTGTTCGTCGCCGCCATGCTGCTGCTGGTGCTCGCCGACAACTACCTCGGCCTCTACACCGGCTGGGAGGGCGTCGGTTTGGCCTCCTACCTGCTGATCGGGTTCTGGTCCTACAAACCGGCTGCCGCGGCCGCCGCCAAGAAGGCGTTCGTGGTCAACCGGGTCGGCGACGTCGGCCTGGCGCTGGCCCTGATGGTCATGGTGGCCACCGTCGGATCCGTCGGTTTCGGCCCGGTCTTCGAGGCGGCCCCGCGGATGACCGACGGCGCGCTCAACGCCATCGGCCTGCTGCTGCTGCTCGGCGCCTGCGGCAAGAGCGCCCAGGTGCCGCTGCAGTCCTGGCTGGGCGACGCCATGGAGGGCCCCACCCCGGTCTCGGCGCTCATCCACGCCGCCACCATGGTGACCGCCGGGGTGTACCTGATCGTGCGGTCCGGCCCGGTGTTCGACCTCGCGCCCACCGCCCAGACCGCGGTCGTCATCGTCGGCGCGGTGACACTGCTGTTCGGGGCGATCATCGGCTGCGCCAAGGACGACATCAAGAAGGCCCTCGCGGCCTCGACGATGAGCCAGATCGGGTACATGGTGCTCGCCGCCGGACTCGGCCCGGCCGGCTACGCGGTGGCGATCCTGCACCTGATCACCCACGGCTTCTTCAAGGCCGGGCTGTTCCTCGGCGCAGGTTCGGTGATGCACGCGATGAGCGACGAGACCGATATGCGCCGCTACGGCGAACTGCGCAAGATCCTGCCCATCACCTTCGTCACCTTCGGGCTGGGGTATCTGGCCATCATCGGGGTACCGCCGTTCGCCGGGTTCTTCTCCAAGGACGCCATCATCGAAACCGCCTTCAACTCGGGCGGATTCAAGGGCGTGCTGCTGGGCGGCGTCACCCTGCTGGGTGCGGCGATCACCGCCTTCTACATGACCCGGGTGATGCTGCTGACGTTCTTCGGCAACGCCCGCTGGACGGCCAAGATCGCCGACAAGTACCCGCACGAGTCCCCGCCGATCATGACCGCGCCGATGATCGTGCTGGCCATCGGATCGGTCGGCGCCGGCGCACTGCTCACCATCGGCCACACCCTGCAGCGCTGGCTGGAACCCGTGGTGGGCAGCCACGAAGCCGTGCACGCGGTGCCGGTGTGGGTCACCACCACGGCCGCCCTGACCGCGGTGGCCATCGGTGTTGCGATCGCCTACCGGCGCTACGCCACCGGCCAGGTGGCGCAGACCGCACCGCAGGACGTCTCCGCGCTGACCGTGGCGGCCCGGCGCGACCTGTACGGCGACGCCGTCAACGAGGCGGTCTTCATGCGCGGCGGCCGGCAGGTGACCCGGGCGATGGTCGCCGTGGACGACATCGCCCTCGAGGGCGGCGTCGGCGGACTGGCCACCGGCGTCGGCCGGGTCTCGGACTGGCTGCGCGGCCTGCAGACCGGGTTCGCGCGCAACTACGCCCTGACCATGCTGGCCGGGACCGTGCTGTTCGCCGGTGCGGTTCTGATCACGGCGATGTGGAGGTGAGGCGGTGACGAGCTTTCCGTGGCTGAGTGTGTTGTGGGCGCTGCCGATCCTCGGCGCGTTGATCATCGTGCTGCTGCCGGGGTCGATGCGCACGACGGCCAAGTACACCGGGTTGGCGGTGTCGCTCGCGGTGCTGGCCGTGGCGGTTGTTCTCGCGGTGCGCTTCGACCCGGCCGGCGAGCAGTATCAGTTCGTCGAAAGCCGGCCCTGGATAGCGTCTTTCGGTACCGGCTACATCCTCGGCGTCGACGGTATCGCGCTGGCACTGGTGGTGCTCACCGCGGTGCTGATGCCGCTGCTGCTGATCGCCGGCTGGAACGACGCCGACGACCGGGCCCGGATGCCGCTGCGGTCTGCGCACGGCTACATCGCACTGATGCTGGCGGTCCAGGGCATGGTGCTGATGTCACTGGTCGCGCTGGACATCCTGCTGTTCTATGTGTTCTTCGAGGCGATGCTGATCCCGATGTACTTCCTCATCGGCGGGTTCGGCGGCACAAACCGCTCGGCTGCAGCGGTGAAGTTCCTGTTGTACAACCTCTTCGGCGGGCTGATCATGCTGGCCGCCCTGGTCGGGTTGTACGTGGCCACCTCGACCAGCACGGCGTTCCCGGCGGGCACCTTCGACTTCCGGGTGATCGCCGACGCGGTCAGCGCCGGGGAGTTCGTCATGCCGGCCGTGATGGCGCATTTGATCTTCGGCGGCTTCCTGTTCGCCTTCGCCATCAAGGCCCCGATGTGGCCGCTGCACCGCTGGTTGCCCGACGCCGCGGTGCAATCCACTCCCGCTTCGGCGGTGCTGATGATGGCGGTGATGGATAAGGTCGGCACCTTCGGCATGCTGCGGTACTGCCTGCCGCTGTTCCCCGACTCCGCGGCGCTGTTCCGACCGGTGGTGGTGACCTGCGCGGTGATCGGCATCGTCTACGGCGCGATCCTGGCGATCGGGCAGACCGACGTGATGCGGCTGATCGCCTACACCTCGATCAGCCACTTCGGCTTCATCATCCTCGGCATTTTCGTGATGACCAGCCAGGGCCAGTCCGGGTCCACCCTCTACATGGTCAACCACGGAATCGCCACCGCCGCACTGTTCCTCATCGCCGGGTTCCTGGTCAGCCGCCGCGGCACCCGCGCGATCGCCGCCTACGGCGGGGTGCAGAAGGTGGCACCGGTGCTGGCGGGCACCTTCCTGGTCGCCGGCCTGGCGACGCTCTCGCTACCCGGTCTGGCACCGTTCATCAGCGAGTTCCTGGTGCTGGTCGGCACCTTCACCCGCTACCCGGCGTTCGCGGTGATCGCCGCACTGGCCCTGGTGCTCTCGGCGGTCTACGTGCTGTGGATGTACCAGCGGATGATGACCGGGCCGGTCACCGACGGCAACGAGAACCTCACTGACCTTCGGCCCCGCGAGCTGGTGGTGGTGGCGCCGCTGATCGCACTGCTGCTGGTGCTGGGGATCTACCCGAAGATCGCCCTGGACGTCATCAACCCGGCCGTCGAGCACACGCTGACCTCGATCCACCAGTCCGACCCCGCACCGGCGTTGTCCGCGGGAGGCTCCCGGTGAGCGCCCCCAGCGTCGAATACGGCGTGCTGCTGCCGATGCTGATCGTCTTCGGCGTCGCCGTGGCCGGCGTACTGGTCGAGGCGTTCCTGCCCCGCACCGCGCGCTACGTCACCCAGGTGTCGCTGAGCCTGACCGGACTGCTGGCCGCGTTCGGCGCGGTGGTGGGCGTCTACCGCGAGACCGCGACCGGCCAGACCGCCGTGGTCGGAGCGGTGGCCATCGACCGCCCCGGCCTGTTCATTCAGGGCACCATCCTGCTGGTGGCGGTGTTCAGCGTGCTGCTGATCGGTGAGCGGCGGGGCGGATTCGATTCCGGCGCATCCGGTTTGGACGCCTTCACCGCGCAGGCCTCCACGGTGCCGGGCAGCCTCGCCGAGAAGGTGGCCACCAGCGCGAAGGTCGCCCAGACCGAGGTCTTTCCACTGACCATGTTCTCCGTCGGCGGCATGATGCTCTTCCCCGCGGCCGGTGACCTGCTGACCATGTTCATCGCCCTCGAGGTGCTCTCGCTGCCGCTGTACCTGATGTGCGGCCTGGCCCGGTTCCGCCGGACGCAGTCCCAGGAGGCGTCGCTGAAGTACTTCCTGCTGGGCGCGTTCTCGTCGGCGTTCTTCCTCTACGGCATGGCCCTGCTCTACGGCTACGCCGGCACCTTGAGCCTCACCGGGATCGGCGAGGCCCTGCGCACCGGCGCGGACACCAGCACCCTCGCGCTGCTCGGGACCGCGCTGATCGCGGTGGGCCTGCTGTTCAAGATCGGTGCGGTGCCGTTCCACTCCTGGGTGCCCGACGTCTACCAGGGTGCGCCCACCTCGATCACCGGGTTCATGGCCGCAGCCACCAAGATCGCCGCCTTCGGCGCACTGATGCGGGTGCTCTACGTGGCCGTCCCGGCGCTGAAGGACGACTGGCGGCCGGTGCTGTGGGCGGTGGCGATCCTGACCATGGCCGTGGGCACCATCGCCGCGGTGACCCAGCGCGACGTCAAGCGGATGCTCGCGTATTCGGCTGTGGCGCATACCGGTTTCATCCTCACCGGGGTAATCGCCGACAACCCGGCCGGGGTCGCCGGTACGTTGTTCTATCTGGCGGCCTACGGGTTCAGCACGGTGGGCGCATTCGCCGTCGTCAGCGTGGTCCGCGGCGCCGACGGCGAGGAGCAGACCGAACTGGCCCGCTGGGCCGGCCTGGGCCGGCGCCATCCGCTGACCGGCTTGGTGTTCTCGCTGTTCCTGCTTGCCTTCGCCGGCATCCCGCTGACCAGTGGCTTCGTCAGCAAGTTCGCCGTGTTCAAGGCCGCCGGCGAGGGCGGGGCGATCCCCCTGGTGATCGTCGGCGTGGTCGCCAGCGCGATCGCCGCCTACTTCTACGTGCGGGTGATCGTGCTGATGTTCTTCACCGACCCGCCGCACCGCGCCCCGCAGGTGGCACCGGCGGGTGCGCTGACCATCGCGGCGATCGGACTAACGGCACTGATCACGTTCCTGCTCGGCGCGCTGCCGCAGCCACTGCTCGACCTGGCCAACACGGCCACGGCATTCCTGAGCCCCTGAGCCCCTGAGCCCCCGCGAGCAGACACAAACTCGCACCGACACGCCGGAGCAGAGGGCGATTTTATGTCTGCTCGCGGGGACGGGCCCCTCGTCGGGGCTACCGTAGGGGCCGGAGGACGATGTGACCAACCAACCGAGCGTCGACACCGACGTTGCGCGTCTGCAGCGGTCGGGCCGCGACACCAGTTCCCTTCCGGCTGTGCTGGCGACGTGGCTGTCCACCGTGATGCCGGCCGGTGTCACTCCCGAAGTCACCGTCGAAGGTGGCGTCGACTCCAATGGCATGTCCTCGGAGACCATCATCCTGACCGGTCGCTGGACCGAGAACGGCACAGCCGTCGAGCAGAAGTGGGTGGCCCGGGTCGCCCCGACGGCCGCCGACGTCCCGGTGTTCGCCGCCTACCGGATGGACGACCAGTTCCGGCTGCTGCAGTTGGTGGCCGAACTGACCGATGTGCCGGTGCCCGCGGTGCGCTGGATCGAGCCCACCGGCGAGGTGCTGGGCAGCCCGTTCTTCCTGATGGACCATGTCGAGGGCAGCGTTCCGCCCGATGTCATGCCCTATACCTTCGGCGGCAACTGGTTCGCCGACGCCAACGCGGACCAGCAGCGCGAACTGCAGGACGCCACCGTCGGGGTGCTGACCCAACTGCACTCGATTCCCGATGCCGCAGCCACATTCGGATTCCTCGCCGAGGTCGACCCGCCCGGGGACACCCCGCTGGCGCGGCACTTCGGCTGGCTCAAGGACTGGTACGGATTCGCCGTCGTCGATATCGGCCGCTCGGCGCTGGTCGAACAGGCCCTGGCCTGGCTGGAGGACAACTTCCCCACCGATATCGCCGCCGGCGAGCCGGTGCTGGTCTGGGGTGACTCCCGGATCGGCAATGTGCTCTACCGCGATTTCCGCCCGGTGGCCGTGCTGGACTGGGAGATGGCGACAGTCGGCCCCCGCGAACTCGATGTCGCCTGGATCATCTTCGCCCACATGGTCTTTCAGGAACTGGCCGGTCTGGCCGGACTGCCCGGGCTACCGGATGTACTGCGCGAGCAGGACGTGCGGGCCGGCTACCGGCACCGCACCGGCGTCGACCTCGGCGACCTGCGCTGGTTCTACGTCTACTCGGCGGTGATCTGGTGCGTGGTCTTCATGCGCACCGGCGCCCGGCGGGTGCACTTCGGGGAGATCGAGAAACCCGACGATGTGGAGTCGATGTTTTATCACGGGGGTCTGTTGCGCCGACTGATAGAGGAGATCTAGTGCTAGGACCGCTCGACGAATACCCCGTCCACCAAGTCCCCCAGCCCATCGCACTTCCGGGTTCCTCAGACCGCAACTTCTACGACCGGTCCTATTTCAACGCCCATGACCGCACCGGCGACATCTTCCTGATCAGCGGTATCGGTTACTACCCCAACCTCGGGGTGAAGGACGCCTTCGTGCTGATTCGCCGCGGCGATACCCAGACCGCGGTGCACCTGTCCGACGCGATCGACGCCGACCGACTGCACCAGCATGTCAACGGCTACCGCCTCGAGGTCCTCGAGCCGCTGCAGAAACTCCGCATCGTGCTCGACGAGACCGAGGGCATGGCCTGCGACCTGACCTGGGAGGGCCTGTTTCCGGTCGTTCAGGAGCAGCGCCACGTCCTGCGCGCCGGCAACCGGGTGACGCTGGACGCCCAGCGGTTCGCCCAGGTGGGCGCATGGAGCGGGCAGATCGTGATCGACGGCGAGGAGATCGCCGTCGACCCCGCCACCTGGATCGGTACCCGTGACAGGTCGTGGGGCATCCGCCCGGTCGGCGAGTCCGAGCCGGCGGGCCGGCCGGCCGATCCTCCGTTCGAGGGCATGTGGTGGCTGTATGTACCGATGGCCTTCGACGACTTCGCGATCGTGGTCATCATCCAAGAGGACCCCAGCGGCTTCCGCTCACTCAACGACTGCACCCGGATCTGGCGCGACGGCCGCATCGAGCAGCTCGGCTGGCCGCGGGTGAAGATCCACTACCGTTCCGGCACAAGGATTCCCACCGGTGCCACCATCGACGCCACCGACGCCGCCGGTGCACCGGTCCGGTTCGAGGTCGAGTCCAAGCTTGCGGTGCCCATCCACGTCGGCGGCGGCTACGGTGGCGATTCCGACTGGCTGCACGGGGTATGGAAGGGCGCGACGTTCACCGAACGGCTCACCTACGACATGACCGACCCGGCGATCATCGGGCGCTCCGGTTTCGGCGTGATCGACCACGTCGGCCGCGCGGTCTGCCACGAAGGCTCTGCCGCCCCCCGGGAGGGTTGGGGCCTGTTCGAACACGGGGCACTCGGGCGCCATGACCCATCCGGATTCGCCGACTGGCTCACCGTCGCACCGTGACGGGCACTGCGGCATATGGCATTTGACCGCTGGGCGTTTCAGCGCGACAGCATGGAGTTCGGCCGCGCCCTGAACCTGATCGACGCGATCTTCGGGTTCTCCCTGACGCTGTTGGTCACCACGCTCGATGTTCCGCCGGTAGCGGACTGGGAGAACCTGTCCACACTGCTGGGCGGTGGTTTCGGCGACCAGCTGCTGGCCTTCCTGATCAGCTTCGTCGTGGTGGTCGGATTCTGGCTCACCAACCACCAGGTGCTGTCATCCTTCCGCGCGCTGGACGGCGCGACCGTCCGCGTCTGCATCTATCTGGTCGGCCTGGTGATCTTCATCCCGTTCACCACCAAGGCCATCAGCGACCCGGACCCGGCGCATCTTCCGCTGCCGACGGCGGTCTACGCCGCCAACGTCGCCGCCATCGTTCTGGTGACGGTGGCACTGGTCCTGGTCGGGCGCCGACGCGGTCTCACCGACGGCACACTGCCGGTTCCGGGCCTGATCGCCCACTCCCTGGTGGTCGCCGGTGTCTTCCTGGCCTCGATCCCGATCGCCTACCGGTTCGGACCGGACAACGCGAAATGGTCCTGGCTGTCGCTGCTCGTCATCAGCCCAGCGGTGGGGTTCTTCGCCAGCCGCCGGACCTGAACTAGGACGCCGCCGGGCCGGCCAACTCGTCGACGATTCCGGCCAGCGCCGCCACGTCGATCGGCCCGGGCTGGTACAGGCAGACGGTGTCGGCCAGTCCCTCGGCGGCCGCGACCCGGCCACGGATGTGCTCGGCGATCTGCGCCGGAGTTCCGCAGGCCGCGATGGTGTGCAGCACCTCGTCGCTGATCAACCCGCCCATCTCGGCCCACCGGCCCTGCTTGGTCATCGCGTGCAACTCGGGCTGCAGATCGCCCCAGCCGTGGGCGTCGAGCACCGGACGATAGGCCGGGGTGGACCCGTAGAAGGCGAGCAGCCGGCGGGTGGCGTCATGATCCTCGCCGGCCGACACGATCACCTCCGGTACCAAAGCCAGGTCGCCGGGTTCCCGCCCGGCCGCTGCCAGGCCCTCGCGCACGCCCGGCATGGTGACCTCGCTGAGGAACCGCGCCGAGCCGAACGGCATCACCAGCAGCCCATCGGCCACTTCGGCTACCGCACGGGTCAGCCGCGGGCCGAGAGCCCCGACGTAAATCGGCGGCGGCCCAAAGGGATTCGGCCCGGGATTGAAGGTCGGCGTCATCAGGGTGTGCCGATAGAAGTCGCCGCGGAAGTCCAGTCGCTCACCGGTCTGCCAGGTCTCGAAGATCGCCCGCAACGCGCCGACCAGCTCCCGCATCCGGTCTACCGGCCGGTCGAATGCGGCGCCGTAGCGTTTCTCGATCTGGGTGCGGATCTGGGTGCCCAGCCCGAGGGTGAACCGACCACCGCTGATCAGCTGATGGTCGTAGGCCTGATGCGCCAATTGGATCGGATTGCGCGGAAACGCGATCGCCACATTGGTCATCAGGTCCAGGCCGCCGACGGTCGACGCCAGGGTCAGGGGCGCGAACACGTCGTGCGGACCTTCGAAGGTGAACACGCCGGTCGCGCCGGCCTCACGCAGCGCCGCAGCGCGTTCAACGGCATCGGTGGGCCCGAACAGGGCGGTCAGTATTTTCACGAGACCCTCACCCTAGCGATCGCGGCACCAAACCGGTGGCCCGTGCGCGGTTGCCCGCCGAAATCGGCCAAACTGGAGTCATGGCGCATGACGTAGTGGTGATCGGGGCGGGGCTGGCGGGGCTGACGGCGGCACGCGAGTTGACCCGCCGGGGCTTGGACGTGGTGGTGCTCGAGGGTCGCGACCGGGTGGGCGGGCGCACCTTCTCCGACACCCTCGCCGGTGTCCCGGTGGACCGCGGGGCCTCGTTCGTCGGCCCCACCCAGGATGCCGTACTGGCCCTGGCCGCCGAACTCGGCTGCCCCACGACCCCGACGTATCACGAGGGCGCCAACCTGATCCGCTGGCGCGGGAAGGTGCACTCCTATCAGGGCACCATCC
Source organism: Mycobacterium sp. (assembly GCA_041303695.1). Lineage (GTDB taxonomy): Bacteria > Actinomycetota > Actinomycetes > Mycobacteriales > Mycobacteriaceae > Mycobacterium. The sequence continues at coordinate 9,309 of JBFYOR010000212.1, forward strand.
CCACCCTCGGCCTGCTCGGCCTGCTCGATATCGGCCGGATCCAGTGGCAGTTCGAGCGGATTGCCAAGGGCGTCAGCATCACCGAGCCGTGGGCCTCCCCCGCAGCCGCCAAACTCGACGGCGTCAGCCTGGGCGGCTGGCTGCGTTCGATCAGGGCGAGTGCGACCTCCCGCGACCTGATGGCGATCATGTCCCGGGTGACCTGGGGTGCGGAGCCCGACGAGGTGTCCATGCTGCACGCCGTGCGGTACGTCAAGACCTCCGGCGGACTGAACCGCATGCTCGATGTGGTCGGCGGCGCCCAACAGGACCACTTCCCCGGTGGCAGCCACCAGATGTCCGCGAGGATGGCCGCTGAACTGGGTGATCGCGTCCGCCTCGGCGCGGTGGTCTCCCGTATCGAATGGTCCGACGACGCCGTCGCCGTCATGTCGTCGGCCGGGGTGGTCGAAGCCCGCCGGGCGGTCGTGGCGATCGCACCGATGCAGCGACTGGACATCGACATCGCCCCTGCCCCGCCGATCGAATATCAGCAGTTGGCGCAGCGCTGGCCACTCGGTGCGCTGACCAAGGCCTACGCCGCCTATTCCACCCCGTTCTGGCGGGCCGACGGACGCTCCGGTCAGTCGCTGTCCGACCGTGGCCCGGTGTTCATCACCTTCGATGTCAGCCCCGCCGAGGGACCCGGCATTCTGCTCGGGTTCACCGACCCGCGGGGTTTCGACGCGCTGCCGCAGCAGCAGCGCCGGGAGCAGGTCCTGGGCTGTTTCACCGCGCTGTTCGGCGAGCAGGCCGCCACCCCGATCGACTACCTCGATCAGCGTTGGGGCGCAGAGACCTTCGCCCCGGGTGGGCCGACGGCCGCGGTGCCGCCGGGGTCATGGACGGAGTTCGGACCGCTGCTGCGCCGACCGGTCGGACCGCTGCACTGGGCGGGCACCGAAACCGCCGACGAGTGGACCGGCTTCATGGACGGCGCGGTGCGCTCCGGTCAGCGGGCCGCCGCCGAGGTCGCCGCGGCGTTAGGTGCGCTCAGGAACTGATGCGCTGTGCCGCCGCCGTCGCGCGCACCAGCTCACGCAGGTGGCCGTT